>JAGASP010000030.1 GCA_017621695.1 Clostridia bacterium | reverse complement strand
TGAAAAGGATATTAAAGACTTTTCTGGCGGGCAAAAGAAGAAAGTCCTAATTGCGAAAAGCCTTTGTGAAAAGGCACACTTGTATGTATGGGATGAACCGCTCAACTTTATTGATGTGTACTCACGTATGCAGATTGAACAGCTCATAACGGAGTTTGCCCCGACCATGCTCCTGGTAGAACATGACAATGTTTTTCGAGATACTGTGGCAAGTAATATTGTGAATATCTAAATTAGTTTTTCCGCAATTTTACGTTTTTTGCTTTAATAAAAATGGAGAATGCTGATTAACACTGGCATTCCAGTATTGAAAAATTACAAAATACGGATAATTGCGTAAAAACCTCTAAATTAAAATAATTGTATGAGTTAATTCCAATTTTACAGAGACTTAAATTTCAGTTTGATGGAGCGTCAAATTCCAATTTAACGAGCAGAATAGCCGACCTTTTGGTGAAAGGTCGGCTATTCGTGCCGTATGTATTAGGTGTCATTCGTAATATAACACATCTCATTTATATATTGTATTGCATCGTTCATTAAATCAATATGCTTTTTCGATTTTTTAGAAATCAAGAAAGCATCATCGCTTGTCAGAAAATCCAAAAGATATTCTTTGGGAATTTTTATGCGATTGAAAATATTAAAAGATTTAAGTTTGCCATTTTCGCACCAAAGCGCAACGGTCTTTGTCGAGTATCCCGTAATTTCAGATACTTTATGCGGGGAAACAACATCATCATAGTCAGCAATTTGATTTTTCAAAAAGCTTCTTAAAATCTCTTTATTTTTGGTCACTCGTTCAATGTTGATTGCATAAGGGTTATATGCGCTACACCTGTAAAAGTTGTCTGGTGCTTTGAAAGCGAGGGGATTGTTTTCACGTGCCTCCAAGAACGCTATCACATCGTCAAGACGGATTTTGTACTTGCGGGTTTTCTTACCGGAGTTGGTGCAAGGCACAAGTCCGCAGTCAAGAAGGTAGGATGCTGTTTTTTTGCTGATATGACAAATCCGATAGAATTGATCCTTCGTTATCACATCGGGATAGGTGGTCTTTAAGTATTCGATTGTTTGCTTATCCATAGCTACACCTCATATAAAAATATTCGGTCAACGGCGTAGCCAATTTATGCTCCAAGAACTCGTTTTGAAACCGCGTTTTGTTCTCTCCGAGTTCTCTCCAAAGTTCTCTCCAAAGGGCATTTTTACCCCTCAGTTCTCTCCAAGTTCTCTCCAAAATGCTCGTTTTTTATCCGATTTTTCGTCGATTCGAACTATGACAGTATTTTTCAAAAGCGGTGTGAACAATTAAATAAAGCACTCTGTTTTCTCATAATTTCCAAAGTACAGTACAGATTATTTTTTTGCACCTAAAGTCAAAAATCTCCTTATTTTTCAAGGGATTTCACGCTTGAACAGTTCATTTTTATACGTTTGTTCTCTCCAAACTATGTTTCGATAAGGCTATCAAAAATGCCCTCCAAAAAGCACTCATAAATTCAATCAAATTTCCGCATCTTCCAAATTATCGACAACACTCGAAATCGAGTGACGGGTAAAACCGTCCGTGGGTTCGAATCCCACCGCCTCCGCCAAAAACAGGAACGCCAAGCCTTGTGCTTGGTGTTCCTGTTTTTTACGAAGATGTACGATGAAGAGCCCCTCCGTGTCGCCCGTGCGACACGGAAAGATTTGCGCTCCTATCGTTTGGCGCAAAGATGAATATACGCGCAAATGGGGGTTCAGAATCCCACCGCCTCTTTGATAAACGCCAAGCCTTGCGCTTGGCGTTCCTGTTTTTTACAAAGATGTATGATGAAGAACCCCTCCGTGTCGCCCGCGCGACACGGAAAGATTTGCGCTCCTATCGTTTGGCGCAAAGATGAATATACGCGCAAATGGGGGTTCAGAATCCCACCGCCTCTTTGATAAACACCAAGCCTTGCGCTTGGCGTTCCTGTTTTTTACGAAGATGTACGATGAAGAGCCCCTCCGTGTCGCCTACGCGACACGGAAAGATTTGCGCTCCGATCGTTTGGCGCCAAAGATGAATGCGCGCGCAAATAGGGGTTCAGAATCCCACCGCCTCTATGATAAACACCAAGCCTTGCGCTTGGTGTTCCTGTTTTTTACGAAGATGTACGATGAAGAACCCATCCGTGCATTTCGAAATCTTATCATTACTTCCTTTACTCCAACTCCTTGACACACCCGTACTTGTGTGATATAATCAAGTTATACACTGGATATACACCCTCAAAACTGTAAAAAATGGTTTTACTTTCAGTAAAGGAGATTATCTATGAGCCTTGATTATGCACACAATCCGTTGCTCGACAGTCATATTTTTGTCCCCGATGTGGAAGCCCACGCTTGGGGAGACGGCCGCATCTATCTTTATGGATCCTTGGATATGCAGGGAGATACCCGCTTTTGCAGTCCCGTCCATCATGTCTATTCCTCGGAGGATATGATCCACTGGGTGGATCACGGCGTGGTTTTTTCGATTCAAGACTCGACGTGGGCCAAGGATTGCGGCGTTCTGTATGCTCCCGATTGCGCCTACCGCGACGGGTGGTATTATCTTTATTATTGTGTTCCGGACGGACGGTGCGGTGTCGCTAAGTCGGAATCCCCCACAGGGCCGTTTGTGGACGTGGGACAGATCGAAGGCGTTTGGGGCATCGACCCTGCGGTTCTCATCGACGATGACGGCCAGGCCTACCTCTACTGGGGACAGCTTACATGGGGCAAGGTGGCAAAGCTGAAGGAGAATATGGTGGAGATAGAGCAGGATTCCATCACGCAACCCCTCACCGTAGCAGAACATGAGTTTCACGAGGGGAGTTCTGTCAAAAAGATCAATGGAAAATATTATTTCCTGTTTGCCGATACCCACCGCCACGGTGATACTCACCGCAACGACGGCCGCCCCTCCTGCCTTGGATATGCCGTTTCTGATCACCCCATGCATGGCTTTCAATACGGTGGTATCATCATTGATAATTTCGGCTGTGATCCTAAAGTCTGGAACAATCACGGTTCCATGGAATATTTCAAGGGTCAGTGGTATGTGTTCTACCATCGCTCCACCCACGGCAGCGAATTTTCCCGCCATGTTTGCGCTGAGCCCATCTTTTTTAATGAGGATGGATCCATTTCCGAGGTCTTACAGACATCCTCGGGTGTTGGCGGCTCTATTGCTGTTTCCAATCATATTCCCGCAAATCTGGCGTGTGAGCTGTTCGGGCACGTGCGCATCGCAGGAGATATCGCTTCTCCCGAAAATTTGGTGCTTGCCCAAATTCAGAACGGGGACACAGCTTGCTATCGTTATTTGGATTTCTTTGGAGAAAGTCAAATGCGAATCCGTATTCGCACCTCGGTTGTGTGCCGTGTAGAGCTGTATGTGGATCAGATGTATCACGCTGAAATGAAAGTTGCCCCTACAGACGGCTATGTTGATGCTGTCGCTGCCATGCCTCCGTTGAGCGGCAAACATACGGTCACTTGGAAATTCTACTATAACGAAGACCTGGCAGAAGTTTCTGTAGATGCCTTCGGTTTCCGATAAACAGCAAGACGCTAAAATAAGCTAAGAAAGTAAGGAAATTTATGATACGTTACGCAAAGGAACAGGATATTCCCAAAATTGAAGATCTTCTCTCGCAGGTCGATCTTGTCCACCACAATGGCCGCCCGGATATTTTCAAGATCGGGCGGAAATATTCCGCCGAGGAGCTGAAGGTACTCCTCAAGGACAGCAACCGTCCCATACTTGTCTCAGTCGATGAAAACGATGCGGTCATGGGATACTGCTTCTGCATTTATCAACAGCATATCGGAAATTCGGTTCTGACGGATATCAAAACCTTGTACATTGACGATCTCTGCGTGGATGAAACAATGCGCGGCAAGCACATCGGAAAGGAGCTTTACGAGGCGGCCGTGCAACTGGCCAGGGACAGCGGATGCTATAATCTTACTTTGAACGTCTGGAGCTGTAATCCCTCGGCACTCCGTTTCTATGAATCCTGCGGTCTTGTTCCGCAAAAGATCGGAATGGAGCTGGTTCTGTAAAAGTATTGACCCGCAGAGAGAAAGGAGACTTCAAAATGTGTGAGTATACGTTGGGATTGGTGTCGATCTCCTTCCGCAAGCACAGCCCCGAAGAAATATTGAAGGCTACCCGCAATGCGGGTCTTTCCTGCATCGAATGGGGCAGTGATGTCCATGCGCCCTGCAAGGACCTCCCACGGATCAGAGAGATTGCCGACCTGCAAAAAAAGTACGGCATCACGTGCTCCTCATACGGTACGTATTTTAATCCGGAGATCCATCCCTTGGCTGATTTGACGGATTACATCACCGCCGCCAAAATTCTCGGCACGGATATTTTGCGTATATGGGGCGGAACCAAGAAGGGCGCTGACATGACAGGAGAAGAGCGTTTGTCCTTCACCGACACCTGTCAAAAGGCTGCTGCTATCGCGGAGGCACATAACGTGACCTTATGTCTGGAATGCCATATGCGATCGATAACCGAAACCCCCGATGATGCGATTTCCTTGATGAAAGCCGTTAATTCTCCTTATTTTCGTATGTATTGGCAGCCCTTTCAATGGCTGGATACAGAAGGAAGTCTGGCCGTTGCCCGTGCCGTTTCACCTTATGTTGAGCATATCCACGTTTTCAACTGGAAGGGAAGCGATAAACTCCCCTTGCACGAGGGAACAGAGGCGTGGAAAAGCTATCTGTCGGCTTTTACAACGCCCCGCACATTATTGCTTGAATTTATGCCCGATGACCGCATCGAGACCTTGCCTGTCGAGGCGGATGCATTGCGCGCCATCATAGGAGGTTGCATATGAAGACCGCTATTTTGTGTGAAGCCCCCCACCATGTCGCTACTGTTTATTCTCCGTCCGTGTTGGCGCATTTGAAGGAATTGACCGATAGCGACGGTGTCAGATACAGTAAGGCCGACGTGCTTGCCAAACCCGAAAAATTTGCTGACACCGAGTATGTTTTTTCAACGTGGGGAATGCCCTCCTTTACCGAAGCTGAGATCAAAGCCTGCCTGCCGTCCCTGAAATGCGTGTTTTATGCCGCAGGCTCTGTACAGGCGTTTGCCCGTCCCTTTTTGAATTGCGGTGTCAAGGTGTTCAGTGCATGGGCGGCCAACGCCGTTCCCGTGGCTGAATATACGGTAGCACAGATCATCTTGGCAGGGAAGGACTTTTTCTGTCAAAGCCGTCTTTTGTCGGTGGAAGACCGTGTTACCGCCGATGCCCGCCGCGGCTCTCACATCGGTAACTATCGCAAAATGATCGGACTGATCGGCTGCGGTATGATCGGCTCGCTGGTGGCTGAAATGCTGAAAGCATATGATCTTGAGGTGCTGGCATTCGATCCCTTTATGTCTCCCGAAAAGGCTGAACGCTTGGGTGTGACTCCATGTTCTCTTGAGGAGGTGTTCGCCTCCTGCTCGGTAGTCTCCAACCATCTGGCCAACAATCCGCAAACCCAAAAGATGCTGACATACAGGCACTTTTCCGCCATGCGCCCCTATGCAACCTTTATCAATACAGGGCGTGGTGCGCAAGTGGTGGAGGCGGATCTCATCCGAGCACTCACCGAGCGCCCCGATCTTGTTGCTCTTTTGGATGTCACAGATCCCGAGCCCTCTCCGGCAGGATACCCCTTCTATCACCTCCCCAACTGCTTTGTGACTCCTCACATCGCGGGAAGTCTTGGCTGTGAGGTGACACGTATGGCCGAGTACATGGTGACGGAATACGAAACCTTTATCGCAGGAAAGACCTGTAGGTATGAAGTAACGCCTACCATGCTGGAAACCATGGCATGATCCCGAATGATAAAAAATCCTTTGCAAAGCGACTGCCGAGCAAAGGATTTTTGCTTTGTGAGAAACGGAATTGTTTGTCTGTGTTATTGCTGCAACATTTTGGGGAGAGCTTTTGAACAAACCAAATTTTGGAGCGATATCCCTAAATTCATCTTGACAATTATCCCTGTGTATGGTACAATAATATATTAAGATAACCGCCCGAAAGGTGGGATTTTTGTGTTGGGGGGGAAGACCGTGCCAAAGGATAACCAGCCGATATCTGCGGAGGATATGCAGAAAAGAGAAGACGCACAGGATGCGTTTTGGGATGTCAGCCGTCTTGTGCCGATCTCTCCCAAGCCCTCGAAATATATCCCCCCCTCGCCAAGAACGGCTCCCGAAGCCGTAGAGATCGATGTTCCGCCTGTTACGCAAAGCCCAAAGGAGGCAGAGCCCAAGGGGAGAGCGGCCATCCGTACGGTGCTTCTCCCTCCAACGGGATCCGCACCCCTCTCCTTTTCTCACGAAGAAAAGCAGGTTCTTCCCGATGCGGACATCAGCCAAGCGCAAGAAGAACATCCGCCCAAACCGAGGGAAATACCGGAGACTCGTTTTCTGTATAGCTATGAGCCGGAAAGTCCTTTGTTTCACAAGGTGGACGTCTATGCCTGGCATTCCAACTTTCATTATTTTGACCAGTTTATCAAGGATGCGGAACGCTATGCAGAGCAGGAAGGTACAGAAGTCAGACCCGAGCCTTTTTTCTCTTATTTCCCACAGTACGCCCAACTCAACCGCAGACAGAGAGCATGGTACTTTTTCTGGCGTTCCCAAGTGCGGCGGGAAATCTATCCCACCGTTGATTATTCCTATATTCTGCTTTATCTTTTCGAGCTTTTAAATCTTCCTGTGGAAGGGGAGGAAGCCGCATACAGGCGGGATCAGATAGCAAAGGTCTGGATGAGTTACCGAAAAGTCTATCCTCAGCTGGATCACTATGCGTGCGAATGGCTCTGTGATTATTGCCTGATCCATAAGCTGCAAGCACCGATTATTGAGCTTTTGCCCGCCTTGCAGCAGATCATTGAGCTTGCGAGGCTCAAGGAATTTTACCTCGCTGCCATGATCTCTGTGGTGGATGGTAAGGTCAACGTCGCATCCGCCAAAATTTTGCTGTCTCATTCCTGTCAGTACGATTATCGGAAAAGCAAATTCTATACCGGTGAGCATAAAGCCCTGTTTGATACCGTGATCCCGGGAGCCGTGGCCGCTGTTTTTCCGATGCTTTTAGAGCGACGGGATGACCCACGTGGGATTCGCGCGATGCAGCCCTCTACCGTCAGTCGCGACGCATACGTCGGCGCGCTTTGTGCCTATCAGAACAAGCGCCGCATAGAAATCACCTATACTTCTTTTTCGCGCTCCAATGATCTTCGCTACATGATCGGTGATATGGTGCGGCATATTGAAAACCGCATCCGCGCGTCTCTCCTTATTCGTTCCCGCCTGACTGAAAACTTCCTGACCCCTGCCATGCGGAAGGCGCTGGATACATGGTTGGATCAGCATTTGCCTTCCCATGAGCAGGCTGTCAAAAAAGCAGAATTAAACCAACCCCGCCCCGCCTACGAGGCGTTGTACGATCTGCCCCGCAAGGCGGTGTCCTTGGAGGATGCCGCGGCCATAGAGGCGGATTCCTGGGAGACCACCCGCATTCTGGTGGAGGCCTTTGAGGTTGCCGACGGAGCGGCAAATGATGTTCCGCCGGGCGGAAATGAAGCTGCGCGGGGCGCAAACGATGTCCGCCGAGCAAGCTCGGGGAATGATGTTGCGCCTGCGGCGCAAACGGAGGAGAACGGGGAGAACGGCAAGAGCGCGGTCAATATCAAGCCTACCTTAACCGCCGAGAGGGGGGAAGATTCTCTCCTCGCCCCCTACGCCTCCTTCATCAAGGCCGCTCTGGATTGTGACTCTGCCGCCATCCGCGCCGCCGCCAAGGCCCTCGGCAAAATGCCCGACGCCTTGGCCGACGAGATCAACGCCCTCACCGCCGACGGGGAGATCGGGGATATCATCCTGGAGGACGACGGTATGGGCGGATATACCGTGATCGAGGACTATCGCGACGCGGTTCTGGAAATGATCGATTGGGAGTAGAAGCCAACAAATTGAAGTTTCGTCTTCGCTTTACCCTCGTAGGGGAGGGGTTTCCCCTCCCGTTGCCTCTCAAAAACAGATACCAAGGATTCGCGGGAGGCGAAACGCCTCCCCTACGGACAGGGAAACCTCTCGTCACCCTTCAAATCTTATTCCCGAACAATAAACGGAGAAATAATATATGGAAAACACCAATCAAAATCAAGTAAAAGTCCCTCGCCGCGTGCTGGGGTCTCTGCTGGCCTCGGTGTCGGCGGGCGTTGTCCCCCGCGCGGGAGCACCCTATATCGCCATCGGGCGCAAGGACGAGATCGCAGCGCTCCTCACCGACCTGGAGCAGATCGATCAGGGCGGCGGCTCCATGCGCTTCCTCATCGGCCGTTACGGAAGCGGTAAGAGCTTTCTGATCCAGCTCATCCGCGGCTACGCCCTGGAGCGGGACTTCATCACCGCCGACGCAGACCTCTCCCCCGAGCGCCGTCTCTACGGCAGCGGCGGGTCGGGCGTGGCTACCTACCGGGAGCTCATGAAGAATCTCGCCTCCAAGGCCTCCCCCGACGGAGGCGCTCTCCCTAAGCTCATCGCCCGCTGGATCGGTATGATGCAGGACGAGCTGATCTCGAACGGCGTGTCCCCCGAGGATGCCCGCTTTGACGATCTCATGACCCGCAAGGTCAGCGATACCATGCGGGAGCTGGAGTTCCTTGTGGGCGGCTTTGACTTCGCCCGGGTCATCACCGCCTACTACAAGGCCTACCGCGAGGATGGGGAGACCGCCCGCCTGCGGATGTCCGCCTGCCTGCGCTGGCTTCGCGGTGAGTACGCCACCAAGACCGAAGCCCGGGGGGAACTCGGCTTTCCCGTGTCTGTCATCATCGACGACGACAACTGGTACGATTTTCTCAAGCTCTGGGCTTCTCTTGTCCGCAAGATGGGGTATCGCGGCCTCATGGTCTTCATCGACGAGTGCGTCAACCTCTACAAGATCGTCCACCGCGTCAGCCGTGAGAACAACTACGAGAAGATCCTGTCCATGTTCAACGACACCCTCCAAGGGCGCGCCCCGGGTCTGGGCATCGTCTTCGGCGGTACGCCTCAGTTTCTGGAGGATCCACGCCGAGGCCTGTTCTCCTATGAGGCTCTGCGCTCCCGCCTCTGTGACAGCCGATTCGCCTTGGAGGGCTTCAAGAATCTCATCGGCCCCGTGATCCGTCTGCGCCGTCTGGCTGACGACGAGCTGCTGGCCTTGATCCGCCGTGTGACCGCCCTCTACGCCCAGTTCTACGGCTGGGAATGCCGCATCACCGACGCCCAGCAGCTGGCCTTTCTGAATCTCTGCCTCTCCCGCGCGGGGGCGGACAGCATGATCACTCCCCGCGAGATGCTCCGCGACTACATGACCGTTCTGAACATCCTCATGCAGAACCCCGAGGCTACTTTTGAGCAGGTGGTGGGGTCTGCCGTGACCTTGAAGCATGAGGACAGCGATCTCGAGGATGCGTGGGCGCCGACGGCCGCAGAAAAATCCTCGAAGACATCCGTAGGGCGGGGGATTGCTCCCGCCGAAGAGCGAAAGAAGTTTAACCCCGAGGATCTGGATTTTTGATTGGTCACAATTTTCCGCAATGATATTTTTGAAAGTTCTTGAAGATTCTTAAGGAACTTCTTTCAAGAAGTTCCTTAAGCGGGTGCAGGGCAGAGCCCTGCCGTTCCCGGAAAGGAGCCCCCCATGACCGAAGCCGACCGCATATTCGAACGCTTTCCCGAATTCATCCGTGAGTACATCTTCACCCACCGCTGGGAGTCTCTGCGGGGGGTGCAGGTGGCGGCGGCGAGAACGCTGTTTCTGACCGACCACCACCTTCTGCTCACCTCCTCCACCGCCAGCGGCAAGACCGAGGCGGCCTTTTTCCCCATCCTCTCGGACCTCTGCGAGAACCCGCCCATGAGCGTGGGCGCGCTGTACATCTGCCCCCTGAAATCCCTCATCAACGACCAGTTCGGGCGTATGGAGGAGCTTCTGGATATGACGGGCATCCGCGTCACCCGCTGGCACGGGGACGTGGCCCAGTCCCACAAGAAAAAGCTGCTCGAGAAGCCCTCGGGCATTTTGCAGATCACCCCCGAGTCCCTGGAAGCCATGCTCATCAACCGCTCCAACGATATCCTGCGGCTGTTCGGTGACCTCCGCTACATCGTCATCGACGAGATCCACACCCTCACAGGCTCGGATCGAGGCAACCAGATCATCTGCCAGCTCACCCGCATTGGCCACCTCATTGGCCGTACCCCCCGCCGTATCGGTCTGTCGGCCACCATCGGCGACCCCAACCTGGCCGCCGACTGGCTGGCGGGAGATACGGGCATCCCCGTGGACGTCCCCACCTTCGAGGAGGGCAAGATCAAGTGGCGGTTGGGTCTGGAGCATTTCTATATCCAGAACGCCAAGGATAACCAGTCGGTGGAGCCTGTTGACACCCAAAACCTCCCCGAAAACGCGTCCCCCGTTTGCCCCGAAGGGGCAACTTCATTTGCGCCCGAGGCGCAACATCATTTGCCGCAGGACGGCAACATCATTTGCCCCGAAGGGACAACCTCATTTGACGCGCAAGCGGCAACCGCCGCCGCGGTGGCCGCCTCCATGGTGGAGTCCGCCCTCCCGAAGACCGCCGCCCATCCTCTCGACGCGGGCTACGAGTATATGTACGACTGCGTTAAGGATAAGAAATCCCTGGTCTTCTCCAACTCCCGCGAGGAGACCGAGTACCTCTGCGCCACCCTCCGCCAGATCGCCAAGGCAAGGGGGGACCAGGACGTGTTTCTGATCCACCACGGCAACCTCTCCGCCTCCATCCGGGAGGAGGCCGAGGCCAAGATGAAGGACGAGGAGATCTTTGCCGTCACCTGCGCTACCGTCACCATGGAGCTGGGCATCGACATCGGCCGCCTGGAGCGGGTACTCCAAAGCCAGGCCCCCAACAGCGTGACCTCCTTCCTCCAGCGCCTGGGACGGTCGGGCCGCCGTGGGGAGCCCCCAGAGATGATGATGGTCTTCCGCGAGGAGGATCCCCTGCCCAATACCCCCCTGCCTCAGCTGATCCCGTGGGAGCTGCTCCGTGGCATCGCCATCATCCAGCTCTATATTGAGGAGCGCTTCATCGAGCCCCCCCAGCGCCGCAAGATGCCCATGTCCCTCCTCTTCCACCAGACCCTGTCGGTGCTGGCCGCCTCGGGTGAGCTGACTCCCCGCCGACTGGCCGAGCGAGTCCTGTCCCTGCCCCCCTTCTCGGAGGTGACCAAAGAGGACTACCGCACCCTCATGGTGTCCATGATCGAGCATGATTTCATGGAAATGACCGAGGAAAAGGGCTTGATCGTGGGTATGGCGGGCGAACGCCTGCTGAAAAGCTTCAAGTTCTACGCCGTGTTCAAGGACTCCGAGGACTTCACCGTTCGCGCGGGCTCGGATGAGATCGGCACCATCACCACCCCGCCCCCCGTGGGAGACCGCTTCGCCTTGGCGGGTAGAGTCTGGGAGGTGGAGGAGCTGGACATCCAGCGTAAGCTGATCTATGTAAAGCAGGTGGACGGTAAGATGGAAGTCTCCTGGCCGGGAGACTTTGGTGAGATCCACACCAAGATCGTTCAGCGGATGCGCCGTATTCTGGAAGAAGACACGGTCTACCCCTACCTCAAGCCCAACGCCCAGAAACGCATTGAGGTCGCCCGCCACGTGGCGCGGAACACGGGGATGCTCACGCACTCTCTGGTCTCCCTCGGTGGCTACACCTGGTGCCTGTTCCCCTGGCTGGGTACTCGCTCCTTCCGTACCCTGCGGAAGTTTATTGCCCGCAACGCCTCCCTGTGCAAGATCAGCAATCTGGAATTCGAGGGTTGCTACTACATGACCTTCCGTATGGAGCGCGGGAATGACTATGATCTCATCTCTCACCTTGCGGGCATCGTCGAGACCGACGGCATCGACTGTAACGCTTTGGTGCAGAGCGGGGAAACACCCCTGTTTGAAAAGTACGACGAGCACGTCCCCGCCGAGCTTCTGCGGAAGGCCTACGCCGCCGACCGTCTCCGCTCCGACGAGGCCGAGGCAAAGCTGGCAGAGATACTTGCAGAATACTGATCTGCGGTGCATAAGCATCCGCAATTCGGTAGAATTCCTGCACACCTAAGGTTTTAAAATATCTTATTTGAATGATAACAAAAAGCGTAGGACAAATTTCCTATGCTTTTTTGTTGACTATTCTCTGTTGCGGGCCGTTCCTTTTTGCGAAATAGTTTCTCAATTGTATCAAGGAGGCGGAGTGTTGCCAAGACGCGAGCAGGTAAATTGTTGTTTAGCGGGCAGTGCCCGCGGCCAATATCGCGTGACACCCTCCGTGTCAAAAGCGTATCACCCGATGGGCAGTATTACGGTAAATTATTGTTTACGGGCTTTTAACCAACGTGGCCGTAGGGGAGGCCCTGTGTGGCCTCCCGCCAAAAAGATTGTTGACCCACAAGGGTTTTGTCGATGTCGGGACGGCGGGCGACCACACAGGGTCGCCCCTACGGCATAAAATGACTAACCGCTAAAAATATTTTTCGAGGGTTATTGTCGTTCTGTAGGGGCGGATTCCATATCCGCCCGAAAACTTCCTAAAGATCTAAATAAATCAATGATTTTTCATATCGGGCGGATATGGAATCCGCCCCTACAAGTTTCGTTATTCTCCCGTAAACAACAATTTACCGCAATACTTCCCATCGGGTGATAAACATAGACGAGGAGAGTGTCACGCGATATTAGTCGCGGGCACTGCCCGCAAACAACAATTCACCTGCCCCTCAGCATCCGCTTGCCATCCTTCAACAATTCAAGAACAGGTCGGTAATTGAAGATCAGCATCACGGCAAACACACCGCACGCGCTTCCCCACGCCAGAGGCAACGAAGAAATATGACTCTCGGAGAGGGTCACCAACGCGGTCATTCCCCCCATGAAAAGCGTGTTCAAAATCAAGCGTCCCCACTCCCCTTTAAAAGGGATCAGCCGCCGTCCCGTTCCGAGACGGAGTACGCATACGACAAAATAGCTGGCAAAGGTCGCAATGGATGCACCCATTGCTTGATAAGAAGGAATGAGCAGCAGGTTCAGGACGATATTCAAAGCCGCCCCTACCAGTGCTGTGAGCATCGAACCCACGGTTCGTTTGCTGGCGAAATACACCGAGCCAAGAAAGGTGCAAAGTGCCGTAAATACAGTGGCAAAGGTCAGAATGGGAATGTAGACCCATGCATCGACAAAATCGCCCGCGAAGAGAAGACTTGCCAAAAGTCGGGAACAAAGGATGAGACACCCGCCTCCCAAAAAAGCCACCGTGGTATACGCTCGCCACACTCTCGAATAAAAAGCGGCACAAGCCTCGGGATTGTCCTCGGCAGAGACCGACAGCTTCCACGCGCTGTCAAAAATGGTGATGGCATAGATCAGCAAATTGGGAATTTTGTAAGCCGCCGTATACAGACCGTTGAGCTCGGGGGAGCACATCATGTCCACCATATAACGGTCGGATACCCCCGTGATCCACCAGAAAATGGTGGTGGGAACCAAGGGAAGGCAGAATTTCAGCATAGCGCCGACGGTTTGGCGGGAAACGCTTTTGGGCTTCACTGCGCGCCAAAGCCGAGTTACAAAAATGAGAAATACCGTGGTCAGAAGATCTGCCAGAACGATGGAGGAAACGTATCCCGTGACGCCGAAATCCATCACAGGCAGGAACAGAATATTCAATCCTATGACCAATGCGGTGTTCAGAATTCCCTGCCCCGCAAACAGCTTGGTGCGTCCAATGGCACAAAGATACTGGGAGACCACCGTGTGAAGGTTAGCCACCACCACGTAGGCCGCGATCAACCATACCGAGCCTCCGAAACGAGGTATGAGGGTCAGAAGCGGGGCAAGGCACAAAAATACCACCGAGCCCACACCGTAGACCAGAAGTCCGTTGGTGAAAAACGCTTCCTTGTCCCCGTCCTTGGCAGCGGCGGAGCGGAAGATGCCCTCACTGATGCCTACACAAGCAAGCGGGATGAGCAAATTGGCCATATTGGTGATGAGCTCGGCCGTACCAAACTCAGCCTGTGTGAGGCAAGCGGTGTAGAGACCGATCATGAAAAACATAAGCAGCTTGGAGAGTAATTTCCCCACGGTAAACACCAGCGTATTGGACAGCAAACGGCTATAGCGGTTCAAACTTCTCACCTCCCGGCAGCAATATTTTCTCAATATATATTTTAACAGATAAGTGCAGTTTCGTCAAGGGCTTCACAGTAATATTTAGGCATACTTTCGGTTGAGTTACGGCAGAAGCATGAATGGTCTTTCGTGGCGATGATGTATGATTGGATGGACAGTACAACGGTAAATTGTTGTTTATGGGCTTTTAACCAACGTGGCCGTAGGGGAGGCCCTGTGTGGCCTCCCGCCAAAAAGATTGTTGACCCACAAGGGTTTTGTCGATGTCGGGACGACGGGCGACCACATAGGGTCGCC
>JAGASP010000029.1 GCA_017621695.1 Clostridia bacterium | reverse complement strand
GGTGGCCGGCAGTGCCGAGGGCGGCCGTGAGCGCCTCGGCGCGCGGCGGAAGCCGCAAGAAGGTTTTTGAAAAACAAAATTGGTGTTGGGAAAATCTTTTGAAAACCTTGTTTTTTATTGTGGAGTAAGGAAGTTTTGCTCCGCAAAACAATTTTTGTTTGATTCAGGGCGCTCAAGGCCGCCCCCGAAACCGCCGGCCGTTTTCATAGGTTCTGGGGGCTTCGCCCCCAGAACCCCCATCGGTCATCCGACACCCGAGAGGTGTGGGGTTTACCCCGCTAAACAACAATTTATCTTCCTACATATATTCCTTTATATTTTACCACGATATTGCCAAATTGTAAAGAAGAAATCTGAAATTTATCGCACTTTATGGCATTTTTGACATTATGACCAAAAAGAAAAGGGCTATCGCGAAAGATAGCCCTTCGTCGTGAATATCACAAAGATCAATCAGCTTTCTTGTACTCGGTTCCGTCGATCTTGACGTAGTCCTTGCCCTTTTCAAAATCAAAGGTGCCGGCGAGATCCTTCAGAAGGCTGTCTTCGTCGTCGATGGAGATGGTGATCTCATCGTCCTTGATCTCATAGGTAGCATCAACGCTGGCGCTAATACCCAAGGCCTCAGAGGAAATCTTTACTTTGTCACCATCAAACTCAAGCTTTACGGTAGCAGTGATACCCATGGCTTCTTCAGTATGCTCATACGTGCCGGACAGCTTGTTGCCGCAAGCAACGAAGCAAAGGGAAACCATCAGGACTGCCATAACAACCGCAAGAATACGTGCAAACTTTTTCATGTTCATTTCTCCTTTGTTGATTTAAACGGGATGTCCCCATTTGTATAGATTATACGCTTAATTCACTGATTTGTCAAGAGGTTTTCACAAATTTGTCAAAAATTAACTTTTTTTAATACTTTTGACCATCATGCGTTCTGCTATCGGAAGAAGCACACATCCCACGGCAAACGCCATGCAAAGATACACAAAGCTGTTTCCGATCACGGTATACAGCGTGGTGTGCTGCAGTGGCTTCACATCTGCCAGCACGTACCCTGTTTCAAACGTGCCGAGGGCATCCACCACCTCGCCCTTGTCGGTGATGACAGAGGAAACGCCGGTGTTGGCGGCGCGGAAGACGTATCGCCCGGTTTCGATGGCGCGAAGCTGTGCCTGTGCGCTGTGCATCCATACACCGCGGGAATCCTTGAACCAGGAGTCGTTGGTGGGGATAGCCAAAAGCTCGGCACCGTTTTTCACGCTGGCACGGGCGTTGTCCTCATAGATGGAATCAAAGCAAATCAAAGGACCGATGTCGGCTTCCTCCAGAGATATGACCACCGCCTCCTCGCCGAAGGAAAAATCGTCGCTGAGGGTGTTGATCTCTGTCAAAAACGGCGCGACGGTAGAAATGAGATCCCTGAGTGGGACGAATTCACCGAAGGGAACGAGGTTGATCTTGTGGTATTTGCTCTCCGAAATACTGCCGTCGGGCAGGATGGCGACAATCGAGTTGTAGTCTCCCGCGCTGTCGGGAGCGCTTGTAAACACGCCTGCCAGAATGGTGACGTCGTATGTCGTGGCCATGTCGATCAGCTCGTCGTCAATATAGCGAAGATTGGAAGCGATGGCGGTTTCGGGCCACAGCACGACCTTTGCACCTTGCGCGGCGGCTTCCCGTGTCAGTTTTCCGTATACGTCCAACGCACGATCCACCGAGCCGATGGCACCCCATTCCTCGCCCGAGGCAAGATTGCCTTGGATAGAAGCGACCTTGACGGTCTTTTCGGATTCTGTCGGAATGAGGGCATAGACCAGACCAAAGAGAAAATTGGACATCACCAGAGCGACAGCCATGATCGTAGCGAGGGTCCTGCGGTATGCGTAGAGGAGCGCATAGGTCAGAAGTCCGTTGACGGCCACCAAAAGGAAGGTGATGAAATACGACCCGAACAGGGAAGCGCTCTGCAACATGAGCACTTCATTGGCCTGTCCCAGCGCCAAGCGTCCCCACGGCACGCCCGACCACCCGCTGTGCGCCTGGAACCATTCAAGGATCACCCACAAGGCGGCAAACAGGAAGGGATGCAGAATGGGCGTATGGGACAGATATCTGGAGCGGCAGGAGAGCCCGAACAATGGGAAGATCAGGGCTGCCGTGGCCGCTTGAAACGCGCCCATACCGACCGATCCGAGGAAGACCACGGCGGCGGAGGCGAGATTGGAGAGCCCTGCGTAGTCCAGAGGATACATCCAGAGAAACCAATGCCAGGCAATGGAAAAATAAACGGCAAAAAAGCAAAATCCCATGCCGTACATACGGAAAAATCCGACCTTGCTGTCGGTCAGCCGCGTGAGGATGACGGCCATTGCGGGGATGAGGACGATCCACTGTAAAAATCCCAGCTGCGGAAAGATCACGGTAAAGCCCATGAGTGCCGCACCGATGAGGAGCAGCGGCCAGCGGAATCGAAGGGTCAGACCCGAGAGAAAGGAATCCTTTTGCATTTCGTACATGAGGGGAACGCTCCTTGTGGAAATTAGAGGGCAGAGAGGTCGTAGCCCTCAGTAAACCAAATGCTGTCAGGGGAGATACGGAAGGATTTGCCCTTGAGATAGGAAAGGGCGCCCGCCTCGCAGTCCAGCTTGAAGACCAGACGGTAGGCGTACAGGGCTTGGAATTTAAAGCCGCGGCGCTTGTCGTCACGGTTGACACCGTATTTTCCGTCACCCAAGAGGGGATGGCCGATGTGGGCAAGGTGCGCACGGATCTGGTGGGTGCGTCCTGTGACCAGCTCGACCTCCAAAAGAGAAACGGTGTCACCTGACACGACCTTGTCCGAGATCACACGGTATTTGGTGATGATCTGCTTGGCATCCTTAAAGGGGGTATCGGCCACGCGGACGGTGTTGGTGGCGCTGTCCTTTTTGAGATAGCCCGTGAGGGTCGCTTTTTTGGCACGGGGCTTGCCGTGGACAAGACAGAGATAAAATTTGGAGAGCTGATCCTCGCGGATAAACTCGTTCATGAGGCGAAGTGCTTCGGCGTTTTTGGCCGCGATAACGATGCCCCCTGTATTGCGGTCAATACGGTTACAGAGCGCGGGAGCAAAGGATTGCTCACTTTTGGGGTCATACTCTCCCTTTTCGTAGAGATAGGCCTGTACGTGCATGATGAGGGTATTTTCTCCTCCCTCGGCATCCTCATGCACCAGCACACCGGGGCGCTTGTGGAGCAGCAGGATGTTTTGATCCTCGTAGACGATATTCAGCTTGGGGCGGATGGAGGACAGCGCGCCCTTGTCCTTTTCGGGGGTGTCGAAAAATTCGTCCTTGATGAAAAGCTGGATCTCGTCGCCTTCCTTGAGGATCTGGTTCTGCTCACAGCGGGCACGGTTGACCTTGATCTTTTTCAGGCGGATAAATTTATACATGAGCGACTGCGGCAAGCCTTTGACGGCCTTGGTGAGAAACTTATCCAGCCGTTGCCCTGCGTCGTTTTTGTTCACGGTTAAAATGCGCATAAAGTTCATTCCTTTATATGTATTGATATTATTATACTCCCTTTTTATGCTTTTTTCAATAGGTTTACAGAGAAATTTGTTTTGTACGGTGCATTTTTGAAAATTCTATTGAAAAAGGAAAAAAAGTGTGGTATACTGAGTTATCCTGATGTAAGGAGAAACATATATGATGGCATATAACAAAAATAAATGCAACTGCAGAAAGCGGCTTTGGTTGCTTATTGCTCTGCTTTCGCTGGCGATTCTGCTGCTTTTCATGATGGCTTGCAACGGAGATTCCAGCGGCAAGCATCCCGAT
Source organism: Clostridia bacterium (assembly GCA_017621695.1). Lineage (GTDB taxonomy): Bacteria > Bacillota > Clostridia > Oscillospirales > CAG-272 > CAMEON01. The sequence continues at coordinate 2,377 of JAGASP010000029.1, read as the reverse complement.
GGCAAGGAAACGGATTCTGCGGCGACCTCCCTTGAAGATGCCACCGAAACGCCTTTTGAGGACAGCGGCGCGGGTTCCGAAGCGGAACCGACGGAATCTGAGTTCAAAACGGAAGCCGATTCTGATGCGGATACGGAGCAGGCACAGACGTCCGAAATAACGACCGAATTCATGAGCTCTGACGAAACCCTGGCGGAAACCGACAAAGCTCCCGAGTCAAGCGGGAATTCCGTGATCACTCTCGCGCCTCCCGAGCCTGTAACCGAGCCGGATTATGACATGGAGGGCTCGGATATCCCCAAGGAGGAAATGCCTCGGATCGATATCAGGACTGAAAACGGACACTCCATTCAGTCCAAGGATTATTACGTCAATTCCACCATCAGCGTATCCCGCTGCGACGAGGCCTATATCCTCAATGACTGCGCCGCAGGTGTGCGCGTTCGCGGCAATTCTACGGCCGTTGCCCCCAAAAAGCCTTACCGCATCAAGTTTGAAACCAAGCAGTCCATGCTGGGGCTCAACGGCGGAAACGCTTACAAGAGCTGGTGTCTGATGGCGGACTATTATGATTCTTCCATGCTCCGCACCTGGGCGACCTTTGCTTTTGCGGAGGTGCTTTTGGAAGGGAAGTACTACAGCTCGGACGCTACCCCGGTAGAGGTCTACGTCAACGATGAATACATGGGCGTGTACCTCCTCTGCGAGCAGACACAGATCAACGATGACCGCGTGGATATTTTCGAGGCCAAGGAGGGTAGCACCGCTTTGGAGATCGGATATCTGATGATCGGTCAGGGCGGACGCAACGACGAGCCCGAATCCATCGTGGTATGGCCGCAGATCACGGTCCGTGACAGAAATGGCAATGAGATGCACTTTGACGGTATGAACTTTGCCTTGTCGGGCAGTGGTTATACCGAAGAACAGAAGGCCTACGTGTCCAAATACACCTCCGCCGTATTCAAGGTGGTAGCCGCCGCGTTGTATGAGGACAGGTATTACAGCCTTGACAGAGACGGCAACATGACCCTGCGCCCCGCCTCCGAGCTTCGCGGCATGACCAAGCAGGAAAAGCAGATCTCCACCATAGATGCGGTGTTCAATATTGAATCTGCTGTCCGTATGTGTGTACTTGACGAGATCGCCAAGAATCTGGATGCCATGACGTTCAATATGTACGTCGATCTCTCCCCCTTCGGTGACGGACGCCTGACGCTGGCAGCACCTTGGGACTTTGACTTTGCCATGGCCAATACCCACTACGGCTCCACGCATTCGACCTCCGGTTTTTACGCTACCAATCTTTCCTACAGCGAGGGCATGAGAACCAACCTCTGGTACGTCATGCTGGGCAGCATCGATTGGTTTGAAGCGATGTGCGAGGAGGTCTGGCAAGCATACTATCCTCAACTGCAAGGGATTGCCATGGAGGTTCTGGAGCGCACGTACCGTTATGCCGATGCATACGAACGTGACTGGGACAAATGGGGTGCAGGTGCGCACCGTCAGCTGATTCACCATCACTGTACCGATGATTTGTATTCTTTTGATCATCATGCTGATGCGGGCAAATTCCTGAGTAACTGGCTTGTGGCGCGTCTCAAATGGCTTAACCGTCAATGGGGCGACGGCACGGTAGAAGTGGCTCCCGCGGCACCTGATTTGCAGGTGGATCTGACGAAGGAAGAAAGCTACGCCTATATCAACGGCATGAAGCGTGCCGAGGGCATTATCACTGACAGAGGCTTGCGCCTTTCATTGACGGAACCCTATGATCCTTATTTCTACGTGGATTTCACAGGCCTTTCCGAGACCTACTCCGCTGAGGACTATTACATTCTGGAAATTGAATATATGATGCCCAGAGGTAATGCTTTGCTTGATTATTCCTCGGAGTTCTTCCTGTGTTCGGGGAATACCTGGGATGCCGTAGGTGGCGTGTCCACGCTGGCGGAGCTTGAAACACCCGATGGGGATTTCCACACGCTGCGCATTGATCTCTCGGAGTCCGGGTACTGGAGCGGAGATATTCATAAGATCCGCATTGATTTCTTTAACGGTTGCGAGGCGGGAGATTTGATGTTTATCAAGTCTGTTAAGCTGTTACCTGCCTGAATATGACTGTTTCCCCTCCTTCGGGAGGGGAAATTTTTGTTTGGGCGGTCGTGCGGGGGGCAATATCGCGTGACACGCTCCAAGGAGAGGGTGCATTACCCGATGGGAAGTGCAACGGTAAATTGTTGTTTACTTGCTTCTCAACTTTTCTCTCCACGGCGAGAGAAAAGTTGCAAAAGAGCGCCGCTCAGGGCAGAACCTACGGTTCTCCCTAAGAACCCAACTCCCTCGTGACGCACGCCGCTCCCCGATAGGGGAG
>JAGASP010000028.1 GCA_017621695.1 Clostridia bacterium | reverse complement strand
CTTTGGTGATTGGAAGAATGATACCGATAAGCACTGGAAGGAATGTTCTTGCGGAAAGAAGTCCGAGGAAGCAGCTCACACCGACACAGATACCAACAACAAGTGTGATACCTGTGGCAAGGATCTCCCCGTAGCTCCTCCCGATCACGAGCACAACTTCGTTGATGGCAAGTGCGAGTGCGGCGAGACCGATCCCAACTATCAGCCTCCTCACGAGCATAACTTCGTAGATGGTAAATGTGAGTGCGGCGAGACCGATCCTAACTATCAGCCTCCTCACGAGCATACCTTCGTTGACGGTAAGTGTGAGTGCGGGGAGACAGATCCCGATTATACTCCCGGCACGGATGAACCCGGCACAGACGAGCCCGGCACGGATGAGCCCGGCACGGATGAACCCGGCACGGATGAGCCCGGCACGGATGAGCCCGGCACGGATGAGCTCGGCACAGACGAGCCCGGCACGAGCGCTCCCCAGACTCCCGCTGATAACAACGGGCTCGGTACAGGTGCAATTGTCGGAATCGTGATCGGCTCTGTCGCAGTAGTCGGCATTGGCGGCTTCGCGCTCCTCTGGTTTGCCATCAAGAAAAAGAGCTTTGCTGACCTCATCGCAGTATTTAAAAAGAAATAAGCACGAACCTGCATGGGCGGTAAGCACCGCTTGCCGCCCGACAGCTTGTTATGAGCAATACGGTTATATACGAATGGTGATCTTTTAAAGAAAGGCACTGCTCCTTGTGGGGAGCAGTGCCTTTGAGTTTTTCGGGAGTCGGTGGAGGAGATTTGGATCGGGGGCTTGGAGCAGGTGCCAAAAAGGAGGCAAAAGATAAAAAATATCTGTGACTTTTCCTCCCCCGCTTGCTTTTGCTTGTGCTATATGCTATAATGTAGGCAACAGATGTAAAACCTCGCAAATTCAACCAAAGGAGAAGCATAAACATGAATCAAAAACAGTACGGTCTCGATATTACCCATCGCCAAGACCTCGTCGGTATTTGCTACACCATGTGGTTCAACGCAGTACTGGGGAGCGGGGATGCGCCTGTGACCCATGCGAACAACGTTACCGAGCTGACAGAAAAGTACGGCTGGAGTGACGAATACGGCTTTGGAACTGCCGAAGAGCAGCACAACGATATGTATGCCTTCCACTACTGGGCAGAGCCGGCACAGGGCTACTATCGCAGTACCGACAAGGCGGCTCACCGTCGCAATCTGACCCTTTTGCAAGAAGCGGGCGTGGATTTTTTGGTGCTGGATTTCACTTTTGTTGGAGGCAATACCGTTCAGAACAAGCCGTTCTGGGACAGCCATGTGGAGTATTCCACCATCGCGCTTCTGGACACCATCACGGAAATGCGCGCCGAGGGCTTGAAAACGCCCTATGTGGTCATGTGGCCCAACGAGGTGGAGGCCTTTGACGTTTTTTATGAGAAGTTCTACGGCGCTGACAAGTGGAAGGACTGTTTCGTATACTGGAACGGCAAGCCCTTTATCATGCACTGGAACTATCGGACCTCCGAAACGGAAAAGTTTACCACGCGCGCAATGTACGGCCTGCAGGGCAAGGTGAAGCTCGGTCAATGGAGCTATCTTGAGGCAGACAACCGTTTGACTGTAGCATATGATGCAGACGGAAAGCCCGAGCATATCGGTGTTTCGGTGGCGACGCAATCCACTTATATGTCCAACACGCAGACGGCTCACGGCCGACAGGGCGGACGCTTCTGGAACGACCAATGGCAGACGGCCTTTGAGGTGCACCCCAAGTTTTTGACCCTGACGTGGTGGAACGAGTGGTGTGCCCAACTGTTCCACATCGGCGACAAATACGTCTTTACCGATAATTTTAACCAGGAATTCAGCCGCGATATTGAGCCCATGAAGGGCGGACACGGAGATCTGTATTACTGCTGGCTTTGCGAATATGTCCGCGCATATAAGGCGCACGAGGCCTGCCCGCATCTGGTACAGGAAAACTGACGAAGGGTTGCATATCATCATGATTGGCAAATCGGATAGAATTTTCACCCAAGAGGACATTGTTGCTCAACTGAGTGCTATGGGTCTTCCGCGTGACACCGTGGTTTTAGCGCACTCCTCCCTCCGCCTGGTCGGTCGCTTGGAGGCAGGAGCCAAGACGCTTCTGGATGCGATGATTACATATTTTACGGCCGAGGGCGGTCTTTTCTGTGTTCCCACGCATACGTGGGCTAACTTGTCCCAGGACATCACGCTCGATATGAACAGTCCTGAAACCTGCCTCGGCGCGTTTTCGGATTTTGCCGCCGCCGATCCCCGAGGGATCCGTTCGGAAAATCCGACACACTCCATGGCGGTCTTTGGAGATCGCCGACGTGCGCTGGCCTTTATAGGCGATGAGCATAAAATCACATCGGGAACAGCTCCCGAAAGCTGCTACGGGAAGATTTACCAAGCGGGGGGCTATATCCTTTTGATCGGTGTTTCCCATGCCAGAAACACCTATCTGCACTGTGTGGAGGAGATGCTCGGCATGGAAAATCGCCTGTCGGCAGAGCCGCGCGACGTGACTGTTCGTCTTGCGTCGGGGGAGGTGGTGACGCGCCGTGTGAGAACCCACCATACCGATTTTACAAATGATGTCTCTCTGCGCTTCCCCAAATATGAAACGGCCTTCCGCTACCACGGCGCCATCACCGACGGATATATCGGGAACGCGCCCACGCAAGCGTGTGATGCAAGGGTGATGAAGGACGTGATGGAAATGATCCTGAAAAACGGCGGCGGTGCGGATCCGCTCGTTGATGAAAGAACCATCCCGCCTGCGCTGTACCGCTGACAAAACGAAAAAAACATCAAGGTCATCTGAAAATGGCCTTGATGTTTTTTCGTTTCAAATGTATGTGCTTTATTGAGGATGCTTGGGGTTTTCGCGTCTTGCAGTCTTGCCCTCGGGCTTGGCGGTGATGTCGCCGGCACGGGTGAGCGCCCATTTGGTCATCATCGGACCAAAGATCTCGTAAATCAAAACGCCGAAAAGAACTGTGAAGCGAACCGTTTGACCGATGGGAGATGCGCCGAACACGCTGTCGGACGCCACGGTGCTGACCATGCCCAGCGCAACGCCCGCCTGAGGAAGCAGGGTAATACCGAGGTATTTGACGGTGGGGCTGTCACATTTGGTCATGAGTGCGCTACCCATAGCACCGAAATATTTGCCGAGAGAGCGGAACAGGATGTAGACCACGCCGATGAGAATGAACACGGGCTGGGAGAACACGCTGAGATCCAGAGAAGCACCGCTGATGACGAAGAACAGAAGGAAGATGGGCTTGGTCCATTTTTCGGTACGCTCCATCATTTCCTCGGATGTGGTACAGAGATTACAGAACACTGTGCCCAGCATCATGCAGGTGAGCAGGGAAGAGAAGTGGACATTGACATAGCCGGGGGTGAAGTGCAGCTTGGCAAGCGCTACGGACAGCAACACGAAGGTGATCATGAGGGTCAGACGGTTGCTGTGGGAATGGAAGAGCTTTTCCACAAAGGAGAGCGCCACACCCAAAAGTGCACCCAAGGCGAGCGAGAGGAAGATCTCCAGCAGGGGCTCTGCCGCAACCGAGATGATATCCATCTGGCCGCCGTCCATGGCCTTGGCAACGCCGAAGGAAACCGCGAAAATGACGAGACCCACAGCGTCGTCCAGCGCGACGATGGGGAGCAGAAGGTCGGTGAGCTTGCCCTTGGCCTTGTACTGGCGTACCACCATGAGGGTAGCGGCAGGGGCGGTCGCCGATGCGATAGCGCCCAAAAGGATGCAGGCGGGAAGGGGAAGGTAGTCCACGCCGGTTACGGAAAGCAAGATGAAGTGCAGAGCGACCAGTGCCGCATCGACGATGACCGTTGCGGTAACAGCCTGGATGATGCCGATGATAGAGGCTTGCTTACCGATCTTTTTGAGATCCCTGACGCGGAACTCGTTGCCGATGTCAAAGGCGATAAATCCAAGGGCAATATCCGAAATGATGGTGAAGGCTTCGGCGGGGGCAACGTCGTTGTTGAAGCCGAAGGCGAAGCCGCCGACTGTGAATCGACCGAGGCAGTAGGCGCCGATGAGCACACCGCCGATGAGATATGCCGTTACGTCGGGAAGATGTAAGGGCTTCAGAAGACGGGTGAGCATCAGGCCGATGAACAGGCACACGGCCATGCTGAGAAGAATTTGTATGGTGGACATGATAACTCCTGATGACATATATAATATATGATATGCTATGAAAGCAGTGCTCATTATAGCACCGGATGGCGAGAAAGTCAAGAAACAATAGCGACGAAATGAACAACTTCTTTTAGGATAATCTGTGTAATATGACGAAAACACATCGCGGTTTGCTGTGACCCCCCTTGACGAAAGCTTTCTGTTTTTATAAAATAACAACGAAATATTGTGAAATAAACAAAATGTTGAAAAGCAAGGGGACAGAAGAAGAAAACGGAATTCGGCTGAAGAAAATTTTTGTTACCCCTTGACAAAGCGCGATGGGTGTGCTATAATACCCACAAACCGATGAGGAAGAGTAAGTAGGTCTTGCCCCTGTACCCAAAGAGAGCCGCAGGCGGTGGAATTGCGGCGGACACACAGGATCGAATGGACTTCCGAGGGCGACCGGAAAGGGTAACGCTGTTGTCGCGGCAAGCATGCGACAGCTTCAGGTGTCCGAGTATGGAAGACGGAGCGACACTCCGTAAACAAGGTCTGCATATGAAACGTATGCGTAAGTGGGCGCAAAAGCGCCAAGCAGGGTGGTACCGCAGGAGATCATTTGTCCTGTCCCGGCAAAAGAGCGGGATAGGATTTTTTGTTTTCTATCTCCGCATTCCACCATTTTTTGTGAGGGTAAGCCCCTCGGAAAGGAGACGGTTATGTCCGCCATTGAAAAAAAGATCCCCTACAAAATTTATCTTGAAGAATCCGAGATGCCCAAGGCATGGTACAACCTCCGTGCCGATATGAAAAACAAGCCCGCGCCTCTGCTCAACGCCGAGACCAAGAAGCCTATGACCGCGGAGGAGTTGGGCGTGGTCTTCTGCGATGAGCTGATCAAGCAGGAGCTGGACGACACCAACGCCTACTATCCCATCCCTCAGGAGATTCTGGATTTCTACAGAATGTACCGTCCTGCGCCCCTGGTGCGCGCTTACTGTCTGGAAGAAAAGCTGCAGACACCCGCAAAGATCTATTATAAGTTTGAAGGTAACAACACGAGCGGTTCCCATAAGCTCAATTCCGCCATCGCGCAGGCCTATTATGCCAAGAATCAGGGCCTCAAGGGCGTGACCACCGAGACGGGCGCCGGTCAATGGGGTACGGCGCTGTCCATGGCCTGTGCATATCTGGGTCTGGACTGCAAGGTCTACATGGTCAAGGTTTCCTATGAGCAAAAGCCCCACCGCCGCGAGGTCATGCGCACCTACGGCGCATCGGTTACCCCCTCTCCTTCCACGGAAACGGCCGTAGGCCGTAAGATTCTGGAGGCACATCCCGGTACGGGCGGCAGCCTTGGCTGCGCTATTTCCGAGGCCGTGGAAAAGGCTACCTCCATGGAGGGCTACCGTTACGTGCTCGGCAGCGTTCTGAATCAGGTCATGCTGCATCAGTCCGTCATCGGTCTGGAGACCAAGATCGCCATGGATAAATACGGCATCAAGCCCGACATCATCATCGGTTGTGCCGGCGGCGGCTCCAATCTGGGCGGTCTGATCGCTCCCTTTATGGGCGAAAAGCTCCGCGGTGAGGCTGACTATCGCATCATCGCTGTTGAGCCTGCATCCTGCCCCAGCTTTACCCGCGGTCAATACGCCTACGACTACTGCGACACGGGTATGGTCTGCCCTCTGGCAAAGATGTATACCCTCGGCAGTAACTTTATTCCCGCGCCCACCCATGCAGGCGGCCTCCGTTACCACGGTATGAACCCCACCCTGTCTCAGCTTTACGCTGACGGACTCATGGAGGCTGTAACCGTTGCTCAGACCGAGGTCTTTGCCGCAGCCGAGCAGTTTGCCCGCGTGGAGGGTATCCTTCCCGCGCCCGAATCCTCCCATGCCATCAAGGTTGCCATTGACGAGGCGATGAAGTGCAAGGAGACCGGGGAAGAGAAGACGATTCTGTTCGGTCTGACAGGTACGGGCTACTTCGATATGATGTCCTATGAAAAGTTCCACAACGGTGTGATGACCGACTACGTCCCCACCGACGAGGAGATTCAGAAGGGATTGGCAGGACTTCCTGAGATGCCCTGAGCTTCGTGTTTATCCAACTGCAAAAACGCCGAATGTGTGAATATTCGGCGTTTTTTGTATGAAAAACTGAAAGTATTAACGATACGTTCATAAACGGACGCTATAATATACCTATATACTGATGTGTGACGGAGAAACGTCACTTGCGATTTCAAGAATGTATGGAGGGGGGAAATGTGATGAAAATTCTGCGGCGGATTTTTTCCCGCGTGTTCATTTTCAGTCTGGGCATTTTTATCCAACTGCTATGGCTGTTTTTCGTGGTCTTCAAGCTGAGCGAATACTACTTGCCGATTGCTTTTGTTTTTAATTTTGTCAGTCTGATCGCCACGCTTGTGATCATTTATCGCCCCGGAAATCCTGCGATCAAAATGGCGTGGATCGTGCCCATCCTTGTGTTTCCCCTGTTCGGCGGCATCATTTATATGATCTCGGGCGGTAAAGGCCCTAAACGTAAGCTGGTCAAGGCGCTCGCCCGCAGCGAAGAGATGGTCTTTCCCGAACGGGCATCCGAAGCACCCAAACGGCTGCCCGCATCGGCAGGGCTTGGGGATCCTTATATCGAAGGTCAATGCCGCTATCTGCTCGAAAACGGATTTCCTTGCTATGAAAACACCCAAGCGACCTACTTCGACAATGGGCGCGATGCGTGGATCTCCATGCTGGAGGATCTGAAGGCGGCCAAGCGGTTTATCTTTTTGGAATATTTCATCGTCAAGCCCGGGATCATGTGGGATGCGATCCTGGCTGTCTTGAAGGAGAAGGTGGCCGAGGGCGTTGAGGTTCGCATGATCTACGACGACATGGGCAGCATCGGCGCACTTCCCAAAAAATACGCGCAAAAAATGCGGGCCTGCGGTATTCAGTGCGTGGCGTTCAACCCTTACAGACCCGTGTATTCCGTGGTGATGAACCACCGTGACCACCGCAAGATCATGGTCATTGACGGGCATATCGCTTATACGGGCGGCATCAACTTCGCCGATGAGTATATCGGAGAAGACCTCAAGCTGGGGGAATGGAAGGATAACGCGCTGAGAATGCGGGGCGAAGGTGTGCGCTCTATGACCCTGATGTTTTTGCATATGTGGAACGCCCACATAGAGAGCGATTCTCCCGAGACGGTTACGCGTTATTTCCCGCGGGAGGAGGATGTGAGATCCGTCGTGAGCGACGGATGGATACAGCCCTACAGCGACTACCCTGTGGATAACGAGCCGCTGGCTGAAAACGTATATCTCAACATCATCAATCAAGCCACGGATTACGTATATATCTTTTCACCCTATGTGATCATTGACAGCGAATTTCAGCGCGCACTGATATTGGCCGCCGGGCGCGGTGTGGACGTGCGCATCGTGGTGCCTGCTGTTCCCGACAAGAAGATCGTGTACCATCTGACGCAGTCTTACTTCCCCGAGCTGCTCGCGGCAGGGGTCAAGATTTACAAATTCACCCCGGGCTTTGTGCACTCCAAGTGCTTTGTGGCGGATGACCGTCTGGCGGTCGTGGGGACGATCAACACGGACTACCGCTCGCTGTATCTGCATTTTGAGAATGCTTGCCTGTTTGTGGATCATCCTGTGATCCGAGAGGTAAAAAAGGATTTTGAAGACACCTTCCCGCGGTGTGAGCTGCTGGCCGAAAAAAAACACCGTCTCGGCTTGCTTTACGGCGCGTACCTCAGCATTTTGCGCTTGTTTGCCCCCTTGATGTGATACGTTAAAAAGCCGATGCACGAAAAGTGCATCGGCTTTTGGTGTTGCAGGGGGATTTTGAGGTTCCTCACAGCTTGACGATCTTGTCCTCGAGCTTTGCGCCCTTGCGGAATCTGGGCAGGGTAATGGTACGACCGTTGTTGACGACCGACAGCTCGGAAAGCAGACCCACAGCCGTCCATTCGCAAGCGGTGTAAACGTCCACGATGGGAGATTCACCCGTGCGGATGGCGTTGATGAAGTCTTCTACCAAGAAGAAATCTCCGCCGCCGTGACCCGCGCCCGCCTGCTCAGCGGTGGCGTTGCGGTAGCGCTCGGGGAGGTATGCATTGTAGTCTGTAAGGGCTTGCCACATCATGCAGGAGTCGGGATTTTGCTCGCTGACAAAAGAAATCTTGTCTTGATCCCCAAAGCCTTGGGCGGACTGATAGCAGCCCTGTGTGCCTTGGAGCAGATAGTGGGTCATGTTGTGGGGGCGAGGAGAGACGCAGTCCACACGGATCTGAGCCAGCTTGCCGCTTTCCAAACGGCACATGGTCGTAGTGCCGCTGTCCTGCTTGAGTCCGTAAGGATTGTATACACCGGGGGAGAACGTAGAAATTTCGGCAATATGATCCCCGGGAAACCACTGCATCACGGGGCCCAGCGAGTGCGTGGGATAAAACGCGCCTCGCTTGCCGCATTGCCAGAAGGAGCGCCAGCTGGTTTTGCCGTCGGGATAAACGAAAAGGCCGTTGATGTTGTGGAGATAAGCGCCCTCGGCGTAGTAGGTCTCGCCGAACATCCCGCGACGCACAAGCTCGCGAACCAGTTGAACTTGGGGTGTATACATATAATTTTCTGCCATCATATAGGTTTTTCCGTACTTTTCAACGGATTCGCAGAGCCACCAGAGCTCGTCCATGGTGACCCCCGCCGTGACCTCCGAGAGAACGTGCTTTCCTGCCTCCAAAGCGGCAATGGCTTGCGGAACGTGGCATTGCATGGGGGTTGCGATGACCACGGCATCAATGTCGGATGCCAGCATATCGTCAAAGATACGGTAGCGGTGCTGTTTTTCAATGTTCAGGTTGTCACCCTCGCGGTGGAGTACGTTTTCGTCCAGGTCGCACAGCGCGGTGATCTCTACACCCGCCATGGCGTTGAAGCCCATGACGGTGGAAAGCCCTCGGACACCGGCGATACCTACTTTGATGTGTTTGTTTTGCTCCATAGGAAAAACCTCCTCTGTAAGATAGGTACAGTATACCATAAAGTGATTCTAAAATCAAGCGTGAACGGTTGGTTTTGAAAAAATTCCGAAAATCATGACAAAATCAACGAAAATGTAAACATTCTTAACTTGGGCTTGCATTGCGCGGAGAAACGTGCTATAATATGAATTGTAACAAGAAAGGGGGTGTCGGTATGCATCTTGCGGCATCGGGAGAGATGTATCTGGAAACCATATATGTGCTGTCGAAAACGTTGGGAGAGGTGCATTCCATCGACATCAGCGAGCACATGGGCTATTCCAAGCCCAGCGTCAGCCGTGCCGTCGGTCTTTTGAAAAAAGGCGGATACGTCAGAATGGCGGAAAACGGCGTATTGACCCTGACCCCGACGGGGCTGGAGGTCGCAAGCAAGATCTTTGAGCGGCACACGGTGCTTTCCGCGTTTTTGACGTATTTGGGGGTTGATGCCGAGACGGCGGCTGAGGATGCTTGCAAAATGGAGCACGATATCAGCGATGCGTCTCTGGAGGCTATCAAAGCCTTCGTGGAAAAAAACGGTATGATCTGAGGAGCAGGGAAGCTCCGCCATCCATTGCAACAAAAAGAGGCTGTTGGAGATCCAACAGCCTCTTAAAATTTATAGGAAGGATTCAGTCGCCTCCAAAGCTGTGCTTTAGCTCAGCACGCGGGAAAGGATCCGCAGGGTCTCTTCTCCCTCGATGGGGGCATCCGAAATGATGACCGTACCTTCGTGCATGACCGTAACCGTCTTGCCGGCGGCACGGATGAGCGCATCGGCCTGCACGTAGGTCACGCCGTAATGGTTATAGGTGGTCTGTCCTTCGCAGGAAATACCAAACGTGCTCTCTACGAAGGCGACGGGCAACCAGAAGGCTTCATTCGAGCAAAGGGTCACGGCCATGGTGTTATCCTCTACCAGACGTACTTGCTTTTTGCCGACGAAGGCATTGTAGGAGCGGGAGCGGAGAATGACCATGTCATCGGTCATGCACTCGGGCACTTTTTCCTCAAAGCTTGTGTCTTCCAGCGTAAAGCGGTAATTGAAACGGTCATTGGGGGCGGCATCTCCGAGATCGATAAACTCCATAACGCTGCCGTAAGCGACCGAGTTGTCAGCCCATTTGAAATCCATGGTGCCGTTAAAATTGATCGCGGAGCGGTGGAGCTTGATCTGCAAGACGTTGCCGCTGAGGGTGTAAAGGCCACTACCTACTGTCTCCATTTCCCACTGATCTGTTCCGATGAACTTTTCGATGGAAACGAGGGTGCCGTCCTGCGCGCGGTTCACGATGAAATCATAGCCGTACCAGCCGGTGTCATTGTTGCAGTCGGCGTCAATGAAAAGATTCATCCAGTTGGGGGATTTGTTATCGTTGGTCGTGATGTCATCAGCGCACTCCACGTAGAAGTAAACGTAGGTGCTGTCGGTGGACACCTTGGCGGTGACAATGTCGTTGCGTCCTGTGTAGTTTTCATAGAAGCCGTATTCCAAGCCGCCCACGTGCCCGGGGGACTTGCGGTGGGTAATATCCCCCTCGTAGTCGCGGTATTCGGGACCTACGGCGTACCATTGACCCACCGAGCCCTCAATGTCGATGGCCCACTGACCGAACGCGGATTGTACCTCGCGCGCACCCTTGTACTGGCGGATATAGTTGACGGTCTGGTAGAAGTAGTTGTCGCCGAAGCCGCCCTTCATGGGCTCCAGATCTCGGGAATATTCGGGATTGAACTGGTCTACAAAATAGGTGGATTCCTTCTTGGTGGGATCCTGCGAAACAATGTATTCGTTGGCGATGGTCTGGCCTACGCCCGCAGCACCTGCACCGGCACCCGACCAGCGGCCCGCGATCCATTCGTTCCAGCCTGTGATCATGAGGATGGGCTGGTGGCGTTGCTTGTTCATGGCCAGCTTGAAGTGTTGCTCATACAGTGCACCCTCACCAGTCGTGGTTTCCATCAGCGCAAATCCCATGTCCCACTTACCTTCATAGAAGGGAATCTTGCCGCTGTAGCTGCGGCCGCCGTTGGTACCCCAACCGCCGTTGGCACCGTAGCCGCACATGATGACGATCTGTTCGGGGTTTCCTTCGTAATCCTTACCGACCGCCTGCGGCCAAAGATCGTTCCAGAGCCAACAGCCCTTGCCGGCGCGGCCTGTGTACCATTCTACACGGCTGTATGCCCAGCAAAGACGTGTGGTGAAGAAATCCTTTTGTTCTTCGGTCATTTCCACGTCGCCCGAGAACATGATGAGGGGCTTGCCGCCCCAATAGAACCAGAGATCCTCGTAAAGACCCTGGGAATAGACCTTGTTCCAGAGCTCGTTGAATTCCCCTGTGTATCCGCCGCAGATGAAGCAAAGCTTGGGGACATGATAGCCTTCCTGCTTGACCTCCTCCCAGACCTTGAAAAGAGCCATGAAGGAGCGCTCGTGGATGTTATTGTTGGTGGTGTCGAAAAACAGGAAATCCACACCTGCCTCGGCAAACATATAAGCGTGCTTGCGGAGCACCCATTCGTCGTTAGAGGAATAGTAGCCGAAGTAAGGCTCTGCCCAGTAGTGGGGGTGACCCTCGCCGCCGACCTGCATCTCCTCCCAGAGCTTGTCAATGCCACCCTCCAGATAGGCCTTATAGTGGTCGGTGGCGCCGATGGGATTCAGGGTATTCTGATCGGCATCACGCCACAGGAAATAGAACATACCGATCTGTGAGTCGTCATATACCTTGGCATCGGTCGGCATGGAACGCCCTACGTCATCGGTTGCCGTCCATGTATCGGCAAACACGTCGCGGGTGGAGGGCAAAATTCCGTTGTTTACGTCTGCGGCATAGGTGATATCATAGGTGTACGCGGGAAGCGTAAGATCGCTCGTCGTGACGTAGGATGCATCCTTGGGGGTATCCGAGGGAGAGGGCATCGGTTCGTCGGGCGCATCGGTTCCGGATTCCCCGTTTTCTTGGGTTCCGGACTCAATGATCTCCGCTGTCGTGATTTCCTCGGTTGCCGTAACCGTCTGGGCGGACGTATCGGGCTCGCTTGTCACAGTAGCTCCGCCGCAAGCAGATGCGGATAACAGCAACAGCCCTGCCAGAAGTGCGGACAGACTGCGAGCGGTCATACGATGTTTCATAAAAATCTCCATTCCGCCGCCCTACGGCGGCAAAAATCATTTTTGTGGATCGGTCAGGGTCATTATACACGAAAACGCCGAAAATGTCAACTGCTATTTGTGCTTTTCGTACAGATTTTGCGGATAAAAAACCTGAAATGTTGCGGTGACAAAATTTTGCATGAAAAAGCGGATAAGAAAGCAAAAAAACAGGGAGACGATTCTTTGATTGGATTTGATGAAAGATTGTAATTCTTTGCAAAAAAGCCGACTGTAAATTGAGCAAAATGACGAAAGTGGTCTACGCGGAAGAAAAATGTCAAAAAACAGTTGTTTTTTTGTGTGAAATTTGTTATAATAAAAATGTATGCTTAGAAGTCTGTCTAAATTCGAACGTAAGGGGGCGATTGCGTATGGGCGATTTTCAAAAAGCCGGAATGTGGAAGCGGATTTCCGCAGCACTGTTGGATCTGGTCTTGCTTGTGACGGTTGTCATCGGCGTGGCGCTCCTTTTGTCTACGGCCTTGAATTATGCACAGTACGTCGAGCGCATGGACGCGCTTTACGACGAATATGAGGCAGAGTACGGCCTTTCCTTCGATATTT
Organism: Clostridia bacterium; assembly: GCA_017621695.1. GTDB lineage: Bacteria > Bacillota > Clostridia > Oscillospirales > CAG-272 > CAMEON01. Next base: position 9,657 of record JAGASP010000028.1, on the reverse strand, counting down.
CCGCCGAGGAATATCATGCCATGTCCCCCGAGGAGAAGATTCCTTATGATGAAGCCTACGATGCTTTTGCAAACGACGAGGAAGCTCTGCTTGTGCAGGGAAAGCTCTTTATCTACGCGCTGATGATCGTGTCCTTCAGTATTCTGGCGGGTTATCTTCTGCTGGAGTTTATCGTGCCGCTTCTGTTCGGAAACGGCCAGACCCTGGGCAAGAAGATCTTCGGCATCGGTGTGATGCGGATCGACAGCGTCAAGATCTCCCCGCTGCTTTTGTTTGCAAGAACCATTCTTGGCAAATGTACCGTTGAAACCTTGGTTCCCGCCTTGCTGCTCGTCATGATTATTTTTGGCCTCATGGGCGCGATCGCGGTATTTAATATCATCGGTCTGGCTGTTTTGCAGATCGTACTCGTCGCCGCGACCAAAGGGCGTACTCCCATTCATGATGTTCTGGCGCAGACCGTGACGGTGGATTTCGCCAGCCAGCGTATTTTCGACAGCCCCGAGGCTTTGCTGGAATACAAAAAGAAGATCCACGCCGAGGCCGTGGAAAAAGACGGAAACTGAATCCGTTACATCATTCCGAAACCAAATTTTGTAAAATAAAACTATTGTAGAGAAGAAAGGAAAGCAAAATGAAAGTTGTTTTGCAGAATTTGACCAAGATCTTTCCCAGCCGCAACAAGAAAGCGAATGAAGAGGTCGTAGCGGTCAATGATTTCACCTTTGAGATTCCCGACGGTAAGCTGATCGGTCTTCTGGGCCCTTCGGGCTGCGGTAAGTCTACCACCCTGTACATGATCAGCGGTCTCCAAAAGCCCTCGGGCGGTAGAATCTTCTTTGGTGATGACGATGTGACCGAGCTCTCCGCCGAGAACAGAGGCGTGGGCCTGGTGTTCCAGAACTATGCGCTCTACCCCCACATGACGGTCAAGCAGAATATCCTGTTCCCTTTGCAGAACCTCAAGGGTGAGGATAAGCTTGAAAAGGACGTTATGCTGGATCGTGCGTATCAGGCTGCCAAGCTCGTGCAGATCGACGAGCTGATGGAGCGTAAGCCCTCCGAGCTTTCGGGTGGTCAGCAGCAGCGTGTGGCCATCGCCCGCGCGCTTGTCAAGATGCCTAAGGTTTTGCTTTTGGACGAGCCTCTCTCTAACCTCGATGCACGTCTGCGTCTGCAGACCCGTGAGGAGATCCGTCGTATCCAGAAGGAGACCGGCATTACCACCATTTTCGTTACCCACGACCAGGAAGAGGCTATGTCCATCTCGGATATGATCGTGGTCATGAAGCTGGGTGTGGTTCAGCAGATCGGCGCACCGCAGGACGTTTACGACGATCCTACCAACCTGTTCGTTGCCAAGTTCTTGGGTACCCCTCCCATCAATGTCTTTGAGGGCGAAGTCAAGGCAGGTAAGCTGTATCTTGACGATGTTGCCGTATTGGATGTCCCCGGTGTGGAGGATCAGCCCGTTTATGCAGGCATCCGTCCCGAGGGCTTCATTCCCGATGCCTTTGGTCCCATGATCTGCAACCTCAGCGGCGTGGATGTCATGGGTAGAGATGTTTCTTTGGTTACGACCCATCCTGCATCCCTCAATCCCGTGGTTCGTTCTATCGTGGATGCCGATGCAGCAAAGAACGCAACCGGTTTGACCGTTTCCTACTCCCTCAAGCCCCATAAGGTATTCCTCTTCAACAAGGAGACCGAGGCGCGCGTGTATTTCGAGGTAAAGTAATATGGTAGAAAGCAAACATAAATGGAAAGCGTGGCTGTACCTCGCGCCGGCCATTGCGCTTCTCCTTGTATTTACGGTATGGCCGATCTTCAATACCCTCCGCATGGCCTTCTGGGAAGATTACAGCATCATGAAGGATCTCGGTGGCAGACTGGATTTCAAATTCGGCATCAAAAACTTCGTAAAGGTGATCAATTACCAGGGATTTAAGGATTGTCTTGTCAACACCCTGCTTCTCACGGTTCTGACCGTGCCGATCTCCACCCTGCTGGCGCTCCTCATTGCCGTGTGTCTGAACGCCATCAAGCCCCTGCAGAGATTGCTCCAGACCATCTTCTTCCTGCCTTACGTCACGAACTCCATCGCAATCGGCATGGTGTTCGAGGCTATGTTCAACATCGTAGGCTACAAGACCCCCGAGGAATCCATCGGTATCATCAATACCGTGCTCGGTGTATTCGGTGTGGATCCCATCAACTGGATCAACGCGGGCTCGTCCTATTGGGCGAACATCGCTGTTCTGGTGATCTACATCGTCTGGAACGCGTTGCCTTTCAAGATCCTGATCCTGCTTGGCGGTTTGCAGAGCATCAACAAGCAGTACTATGATGCCGCCAAGATCGACAGCACCCCCCGTGTCCGCGTGTTTACCAAGATCACGGTGCCGTTGCTTTCTCCCATGCTGGCGTACGTTGTCATCACCGGCTTCATCGGCGGCTTTAAGGAATATTCCAGTATCGTCGGTATCTTCGGTGACGATATGCAGGCCGTAGGCGGTGAATCCCTCAATACCATGGTCGGCTATATCTACGATGCCCTGGGTAACCAGGAGGGTCGTGCCTCCGCCGCCGCGCTCATTCTTTTTGCCATCATCTTCGTGGTCACCATGATCAACCTGTATGTGAGCAAAAAGAAGACTCACTATTAAGGAGGTGCCGATATGACGAATCAAGCTACGCTTACTGAAAAGAATATCCAAAAGGTCTCCTCCCATCAGAAGGTCGTCAAGATCATCGTGCAGGCGCTGCTCTATGCCTTCCTTGGTATCATGGCGCTCATCATCGTTTTCCCCTTCTATTGGATGATCATTTCCTCCTTGAAATCCACGCCTGAGTACCGCTTGGCCGTGCCCACTCTCTTCCCCAAGGAAATCATGTGGGGCAACTACGCCGAGGCATTTACAGCCGCCAATCTGGGCAGACTGTTTTTGAACACCGTGATCGTGGGTGTGGTTTCTACGGTTCTCTCCCTTGTGATCACCGTGCTTTCCGCGTTCGCCTTTGCAAGATTGGAGTTCAAGGGTAAAAACACCCTGTTCGCCGCTTTGCTCGCGACCATGATGATCCCCGGTGAGCTGTTCACCATCACCAACTACGTAACCGTGACCAAGTTCGGTTGGATCGACAGATACGTCGTTCTGATCGTCCCCTTCCTTGTCAGCGTGTTCTATATCTACCTCTTGCGTCAGAACTTCATGCAGATCCCCAACGAGCTGTATCTGGCCGCCAAGGTGGACGGAACCACCGACCTCAAGTATCTCTGGAAGGTCATGATCCCCCTGTCCCTGCCCACCCTGATCTCCATCACCATTCTGAAAATGATGGGTGCTTGGAACTCCTACGTCTGGCCCCGTCTGGTTACGACCAAGGACAATATGCGTCTCATTACCAACGGTCTTCGTGACGCGTTTACGGATATGTCGGGTCAGGCCAACATTCCCGTACAGATGGCGGCCGTTACGGTGGTCTCCATCCCTCTGTTCCTGGTTTTCATTTTCCTTCGTAAGTATATTATGAAGGGCGTTTCCCGCAGCGGTATCAAGGGTTGATCCGCAAATCCTGATCTTACAGGCTCAAAGCGTCACCGTCTTACGGCGGTGGCCTTTGACCGTTTGATACAAATATAAAATTTGAAAGGACATTTAACATGAAAAAGAAGATTCTCTCTCTCCTTTTGGTTGCTGCCATGATGCTGACGATGTTCGCTCTGGTCAGCTGCGGCCAGGGAGAAACCTCCCGTGACGAGGAAGGTCTCAAGGAATATGAGGTTCCCGAGGTCGGCTACGACGGAAGCGCTGTGACGGTTGTCTTCTATCACTCCATGGGTGCCAAGCTGCGCGGTGTTCTCGACACCTATATTGCCGAGTTCAACAAGCTCTACCCCAACATCACCATCGAGCACTCCTCCATGGGTGACTACGACGGCGTTCGTGACCAGATCAAGACCCAGCTCACCGCAGGCGAGCAGCCCAACATCGCTTACTGCTACCCCGACCACGTCGCTCTGTACAACGTGGCCAAGAAGGTCATCCCTCTGGATAGCCTCATCAACTCCACTGCTGAAGTGACCGACGCTCTGGGCAACAAGACCGTTCTGGGCCTGACCGCTGAGCAGAAGGCTGACTTCATCCCCGGTTACTACGCAGAAGGCGCAGCCTTCGACACCAAGGGTACCATGTATACCCTGCCTATGTCCAAGTCCACCGAGGCTCTTTACTACAACAAGACCTTCTTCGAGCAGAACGGCCTGACCGTTCCCACCACTTGGGAGGAGATGGAGCAGGTCTGCAAGGACATCAAGGCCATTGATCCCAACTGCGTACCTCTCGGCTATGACTCCGAGGCAAACTGGTTCATCACCATGTGCGAGCAGTACGGCTCTGACTACACCAGCCTTGACGAGAACGAGCACTTCAAGTTCGACAACGAGACCAACCGTAGCTTCGTTAAGAAGTTCCGCGACTGGCACCAGAAGGGCTATGTAACCACTGAGGCGATCTACGGCTCCTACACCTCCGGTCTGTTCACCGCAACCGAGGGTCAGAGATGCTACATGGTCATCGGTTCTACCGGTGGTGCTTCCTACCAGACTCCCCCCACCGTGGACGGTCAGCCCCTCTTTGAGACCGGCATGGCAACGCCTCCCCAGGTGAATCCCTCCGCTCCCAAGGTGATTTCTCAGGGTCCCTCTCTCTGCCTCTTTGAGAGCGACAATCAGCAGGAGGTCATTGCTTCCTGGCTGTTCATGAAGTTCCTGACCACCAACGTTTCCTTCCAGGCTGAGTTCTCCATGGCTTCGGGTTATGCTCCCGTTATCAAGTCCGTGCAGGAAAATGAGATCTACAAGGATTGGCTGGATAAGGCTAACGGTGTCAACAACCTCACCGCGCTGAGCGTAAAGCTGGCTCTCGCCCAGAGCGACGCTTACTTCGTATCTCCCGCATTCAACGGTTCTTCCGTTGCCCGTGACCAGGTCGGTATCCTCATGCAGGACGCGCTGGTCAGCACGGATGCCAACGTCGATGCTGTTCTTGACAGACTCTTCCAGAAGGCTATCGACGAGTGTGAGTATCAGGCAGGTTGAGTTTTCGGAAAGCTCCGCCCGATCCCAAAATTTCTTTGAATAGGAAAGCAAACGTATGAAATTGTATGCAAGGATCATGGCCTTGCTCCTCGTGGCGACAATGCTTGCAGGCTGCTTTGCAGCCTGCGGCGCTCCCGGAGATTCCGAGGGCACCGAGCAGGAAAGCGCTACGGAGACCCAGCAGTCGAACGAGTTTGTGGACTACGCCTCCACCGTGAAGTTCGAGCCTGATTCGGGACGAGCCAGCGCCACTGTGACCGTCAAAACCTTTGTTGACGGTGACACCACTCATTTCAACATTTCCGACCCTTCCTTTGACGGAGGGGTGCTCAAGGCAAGATATCTGGGTGTCAACACCCCCGAATCTACCGGACAGATCGAGCCTTGGGGTAAAAAGGCTTCCAACTTTACCAAAGAAGCCCTGAAAAACGCAACCTCCATCATCGTTGAGTCGGATACCGCTACGTGGAATCCCGACTCCACGGGCGACAGATACCTCGTTTGGGTCTGGTACAAGACCGCAAACGATGCGGATTACCGTTGCCTCAACCTTGAGATCCTGCAGGAGGGTCTCGCTCTGGCCTCCAAGTCTTCGGATACCGTGTATGCCGACATTTGCGTGACCATCCTCAACCAGGCGGTCAAGCATAAGAAGCACGTCCACTCCACCGAGAAGGATCCTGACTTCTACTACGGTGCCGCTATGCCCATGACCCTCAAGGAGCTCAAGACCAATATCGAGAGCTACAAAGACAAGAGCGTCAGCTTTGAGGGCGTGGTCGTCCGTAACTCCAACCAGACGGCTTACATCGAAGAGTACGACGAGGAGACCGGACTTTATTTCGGTATTCAGGTCTACTACGGCTACAACCTCGGTTTCCACGGGGAGGAGATCCTCTCGGTTGGTAACCGCGTGCTGATCGTTGGTTCTGTGCAGTACTACGAGACGGGTGGCACATACCAGATCTCTGACATTTTCTATCATGCCATGAGACCCGACGATCCCGAAAACATCCAGAAGATCAGCGACGGACATACCGCCGCCTATGCCGAGGTGTCCGCCAAGGATCTCCTGACCAAGAAGGTGGAGATCGACGTGACCTCCACGGATGAAGACGGCAACGAGTCTGTTGTCACCAAATCCTTTGATTACGGCTTCCTCACCATGCACGGCTCCGTGTCTATGAAGAACCTCGTCATCAAGAGCATTTATACCACGCAGAATGAGGACAGCGCAAACTTCGGCGCACTTTCCATTACCTGCGTAGCAGAGGACGGCACCGAGATCGTGCTCCGCACCATCGTTTTGAAGGATGCGAGCGGCAAGACCATTACGGCGGATGCCTTCCCCATCGGCAGCACCGTGGATGCCAAGGGTGTTGTGGACGTGTTTAACGGCGTCTACCAGATCAAGGTGTTCTCGGCTTCTGATATTGTGATTCATTGATCTCTATTTTGAAAGGAAATATCCATGAAAAAGTTTTTAGTTTTGATGATGGCGATCCTTATGTGTCTGGGTTGCCTGGCCGCTTGCTCCGGTGAGGCGGGCGACGGCACACAAACGGGTACCGGAACCGGCACCGAAGCGATCACCGAGGCCGGTGCTTCTCTGGCTGATGCCGTGGAGTACCTGAAGGGTATGTACAAGGCCGATAACGGCAAGGAAACCCCCAATGACTACGATATGCCTGCACAGATCAAGATCCAGGACGTTACCTACACCGTGACCTGGACCACCGATAACGCAGCCATCGTTGTGAAGGAAAGCACCAAGGCAGGCTTCTATACCATCGACCTACCCGCAAAGAACGAAACCGCAGGCAAGTACAAGCTGACCGCAACCGTGGCTGATCCCAACGGTGCAACCGAAACGGTCGAGTTCGAGCGCGTTCTCCCCGTGTATGATGCTTCTGCAGTTGTAACCAGACCCGAAGAGGGCGTTGCCTATAAGTTCTACCTCGTCCATGCAGGCTTGGGTCAGACCCTGTTTGCCAACGGCGAGACCGACAACGACAAGTACCTGAAGACCACCACCGATCCTAAGGCAGGTCTCGACTTCTACGTTGAGGCTGACGGCGACGGCTTCAAGTTCTACACCACCATCGGCGGCAACAAGATGTACGTTAAGGCTTCTACTGTTACCTCCGATGATGGCAAGACCAGCAAGTACATTGCTTATTCCGCAACCGAGGGTACGACCTGGACCTACAAGTCCGAGACCAACGGCTGGTACGCTACCATCAGCGGTGCTGAGTACGTGGTTGGTACCTACGGCTCTTACAATACCTTCTCTATTTCCGATAGCTCCTATCTCTCTGCTGAAAACAGCGGTAAGACCCAGTTCCCCGGCGGTCTGATACTCAAAGAGGTTGCCGAGGCTATGACTCCCTCCGAAGGCCCCACCATCTATGAGACTCCCGAAGAGATCGTCAATGCTGTTTACGCATTGGATCTGGGTGGCTACCTCTCCGGCGGCCACACCTACACCCTCACCGGTGTTATCACCGAGATCCCCTCTCCCTGGTCTGACGACTACGGCAACATTTCCGTTGTCATCGTTGTCGGCGACATGACCGATAAGCCCATCGAGTGCTTCCGTCTGAAGGGCGAAGGCGCACAGAACCTGGAGGTCGGTAACACCATTACCGTTTCCGGTAAGCTCACCAAGTACAACAACAACACCGAGACCGGTAAGGTCGAGTTTGACGCAGGCTGCACCCTGGTTTCCAGCAACGCTTGCGCACACGTTGAAGAGATCATCGCCGGCAAGGAAGCTACCTGCACCGAAACCGGTATGACCGAAGGCAAGAAGTGCACCACCTGCGGTGACATCCTGGTTGCTCAGGAAGAGATCCCCGCACTGGGTCACGACTGGAGCGCCGTTCTCGCACAGGACGCTGACAACCACTGGACTGTCTGCACCCGTTGCGACGAAATCAAGGACAAGACTGCTCACACCATGGGTGACAACAGCGTTTGTACCGGTTGCGGCTATGGCTGTGACCACGCCGAGCAGAACGCTGCTACCTGTACCACTCCCGCTACCTGTAAGGATTGCGGCGCTAACGTTGCTCCTGCCAAGGGTCACACCGAGGAGATCATCCCCGCTGTTGCTCCTACCTGTAAGGACACCGGTCTGACCGAGGGTAAGAAGTGCTCTGTTTGCGGCGAGATCCTCGTAGCACAGGAGACCGTTGCGAAGACCACCGAGCATACTTACACCGACAACAAGGACGCTACCTGTAACGTCTGCGGCTTCGAGCGTGAGATCGCCAAGATGGTTGTGTTCTATTGCCCCAAGGATAGCAAGTATATCACCGGTACGGAGTACTTCTACACCGGCAAGAGCAAGATGGAACTGACACTGTCTGAGAACAAGGCAGACGCGATTGCTATGCAGCAGATCACCAATGATGACGGTTCTGTATCCTTCATGGCTGATGGTAAGTATCTTTTCTGTGATGCTAAGCACGTTGAGTTTGTCTCTTCTCAGAGTGAGTACACCAAGTTTGTGATCGAAACCGCTGACGGTGGCGTATATATTAAGTGCTTTAGTGCTACTTACTACGATAAGCCCCAGTATTTGGAGGTTTACAGTGGATATTTGACCTGCTACAGCATGACAGCTACAGTTGCTGATTTCCTTCTCGTGATTCAGGATGCCGACGGTGCAAACGGTACCGTGAAGGATGACAGCAACAGCGTTGTTGACCAAAATTCTACCCCCTCTACCCCCTCCACTCCCTCCACCGGTTCTCTGGATGCCAAGACCCCTGAGGTAGGCAAGGCTTACAAATTCGCCTTCATTCAGGAAAACGTCGGTACCGATATCTACTATCTGACCGGTGCAAAGAGTTCCTACTATATGGCTACCTCCAAGACCAAGGCTGACGGCGCAGACTTCTACGTAGAATCCACCAACGGCGGTTACTACCTGTACTGCATGGTTGGCGGTGCTAAGAAGTACGTCAACATGGTAGTCAGTGGCACTCACGTCAACGGTGAGTTCGAGGATACCGCTACCACTGTTTACACCTATGATACCACTCTCAAGACCCTGAAGGCTGTTGTCAACGATGCCGATTATATTTTCGGTACCAGAAATGACAACACTTATACCACTCTCGGTCCTGTGAAGGCTTCCAACAACCCCTTCTACGCACAGTTTATCCAGTAATAAAAATTTGGATGGATCACGCAAGTGATCCATCCTTTTCATTTAACGGGAAAGGCGGTAAATTGTTGTTTAGGCGGCAGTGCCGCCGGCCAATATCGCGTGACATCCTCCAAGGCGGGGGTGCATCACCCGATGGGGAGTACAGCTGTAAATTGTTGTTTAGCGGGCAGTGCCCGCAGCCAATATCGCGTGACGCCCTCCGCAACGGCGGTGTATCACCCGACAGAATATTGGCCTTGTAAATTGTTGTTTATCTTCCTATCAACTTTCTTTCCTCGTCGAAAGAAAGTTGCAAAGAATCGCCGCTCAGGGCAGAACCTACGGTTCTCCCCAAGACCCCAACTCCCTCGTGACGCACGCCGCTCCCCGATAGGGGAGT
>JAGASP010000027.1 GCA_017621695.1 Clostridia bacterium | reverse complement strand
TGAGTCGATATACGCCTTCGGCGTTCGATATGTGCGTCGATTCCCTCCGCACTCGATATTCCGAGCGGGCGATGCCCGCATCGGATCGATATGCCCACTTGCGTGGGCTCTACGGGCTTTCAGCCCGTAAACAACAATTTATCGTTTCACCGCCCATCGGGTGATGAACACAGACGCGAAGAATGTCACGCGATATTGGCTGCCGCACTGCGGCAAACAACATTTTTCTTCATATTTCACAAAAGGCTTTCAGAATATTCAGTCCCACAGGCCCGCTCTTTTCGGGGTGGAACTGACAGCCCATAACATTAGCGGAGGCCACGGCGGCAGTCAGCTCTGCACCGTACTCGGCGGTGGCAATGACCGATTCATCACAATCGGCACCGTAGAAGGAATGAACGAAATAGACGCAATCGTCGGCCTTGATGTATTTGAACAAGGGGTGTTCTCCCTTTAAATGCAGGGCGTTCCAGCCAATGTGGGGAATTTTCAGGTTTTGGGGAATGACATCCGAGATGGGACGGATCTCCCCCTTGATGAGGCCAAGGCCTTCATGCTCGCCGTACTCAAAGCTCTTGTCAAAGAGCAGCTGCATACCGAGGCAGATACCCATAATGGGTTTGCCCTTGGCGGCCTCGGCCTTAAGGGCGTCAGCCATACCGCAAGCACGGAGCTTTGCGGCGGCATCACCGAAAGCACCCACACCCGGAAGGATGATGCGCTCGGCCTTTTCAAGCTCGGCAGGATCGGCGGTCACGGTAGCGGTGACGCCGATGGCGGCGAAGGAGGACTTGAGGGAAAACAGATTTCCCACGCCGTAGTCGATGATGGTAACAGTAGCATTTGCGCTCATCACAGTGCTCCCTTCGTAGAGGGGATTTCATTGGCGAAATCAGGGTCGATGGCCACGGCGGCTCGCACGGAACGAGCCACGGACTTGAAGGCGCCCTCCATGATGTGGTGGCTGTTGCTCCCTGCCAGTTGCTTGATGTGCAGGGTGCAGGAAGCGTTGCGGACGAAGGCCAGCCAGAATTCCTCGCAAAGCTCGGTATCAAAGCTGCCGACCTTCTCGGTGGGGATGTTCATGTCGTAGACGAGGCAAGGTCTGCCCGAAAAATCCAGAGCGGAGAGGATGAGTGCCTCGTCCATGGGCAGGAGCATGGAGCCATAGCGGGTGATACCCTTCTTGTCGCCCAAGGCTTGCGCGATGGCCTGACCTAACGAGATACCCACGTCCTCCACGGTGTGGTGGTCGTCTACCCATGTGTCACCCTTGCAGGTGACGGTCAGATCCATGCGGCTGTGATGGGCAAAGAGGGTAAGCATATGGTCAAGGAAGCCACAGCCCGTTTGGATATTGGCGATTCCCTTGCCGTCTACGTTGATGGTAAGGGCGATGTCCGTTTCATTGGTTTTTCGTGAAAGAGTGGCTTGTCTCATGACAATTCCTCCTTGATAATTTGATCAATGGCGGCGATGAGCGCGTCCATTTCGGCTCTTGCGCCGACGGTGATGCGGTTATAGTCGCAGATGCGGGGAGAATTGAAGTGACGCACCAGAATACCCATCTCTTTGAGCTTTTCATAGAGCATCCCTCCATCCAATGCAGGGTGCTTAGCAAACAGGAAATTGGCGTAGGATTCCGTCATCTCAAAGCCCCGCTTCTGAAGCTCATGGGCGGTATAGGCACGGTTGTCCATGACGGTTTGGCAATTTCTGCGGGTATAGTTTTCATCAGAGAGAACGCCCACCCCGGCGGCCATGGTCATGCTGTTAACGTTGTAGGGGTTCGTCGAGTATCTGATGGTGTGCAGATCGGCGATCAGTTGGGCATTACCGATGCCAAAGCCCAGCCGTGCGCCCGCCATGGAGCGGGATTTGGAAAAGGTCTGGGTCACCAGCAGGTTATCGTACTTCCCTATCAGACTGACACAGCTTTCCGCGCCGAAGTCCACGTATGCCTCGTCGATGACCACCACGTTGTCAGGGTTGGAGGCCACGATCCGCTCGATCTCGCTGACCGTCAGGGCGATGCCCGTGGGGGCGTTGGGGTTGGCGATGAAGATGGTCTTGCCGATGCCACAATAGTCCATGACGTCAATGGTGAAATCATCTTTGAGGGGGATGGTCTCGCAGGGGACATGGTTGCGGGCGGCAAAGACGGGATAAAAGCCATAGGTAATGTCGGGGAAGGCAGCGGGTGTATTGTCATCACAAAAGGCTTGGAAGGCGAAGTCCAGCACCTCATCCGAGCCGTTGGTGCAGATGACCTGCGTGGGGGCTACGCCGTAAAGGTCTGCGATGGCCTCCGTCAGGGCTTTGCAGGTGGGGTCGGAGTAGAGATTGAGTTTTTTTGCGGTCTCGGCGGCGACTTTGATGGCCTTATCCGAGGGAGGAAAGGGGGATTCGTTGGTGTTGAGCTTGATATACGTCCGCTCTCGGGGCTGTTCGCCCGGGGTGTAGGGGACGAGGGCAGATTGTCTGGGTGATAGATAGCGGCTCATGGTGATCTTCTTTCTATTTGTGAAGTATCGGGAAGCCACACAGGGCTTCCCCTACAGGGGAATGTTCGTCGGGGAGCATTCCATATGCTCCCGTCATTTCGGGCGGATATGGAATCCGCCCCTACGAAAATATGACACGCCTGACAGGTGTACGATTCCCTGATCGATTTTGCATTTATTGAAAGCTTTGGGAGGCCTCGGAACCTTTTCGCAAAAGGTTCCGAGTGGGGTCAAGGGGCAACGCCCCTTGCGTACTCCTCACTCCTCCAGTCTCACAACGGCACTCTTGGCGTGGGCGGTGAGACCTTCCTTTTCGGCGAAGAAGGCCACGTCGTAGCCGACGCGGGCAAGGGCGTCCCTCGTGAAGTAGGTGTACTGGGTCTTCTTGACGAAGTCATCCACGGACAGGGGGCTGGAGAATTTGGCGGTGCCGCTGGTGGGCAGGGTGTGGTTAGGGCCTGCGAAGTAGTCTCCCAAAGCCTCGGGGCAGTTGCGCCCCATGAAGATAGAACCCGCATGGCGGATGCTATCCAGATAATCGAAGGGATTGTCTACACAAAGCTCCAGATGCTCGGGAGCGATCTCGTTGGCGATCTCGATGACCACCTTGAGGTCGGGAGCGACGATGATCTTTCCGTTCGCGTCAATCGAAGCACGGGCGATCTCGGCTCTGTCAAGCAGGGGGATCTGACGCTCCAGCTCGGCGCTGACCGCCTCGGCCAATTCCATGGAATCCGTCACGAGAACAGCGGAGGCCAGCTTGTCATGCTCAGCCTGGGACAGAAGATCGGCGGCCAGGTGGCGGGGGTTGGAGTTGCCGTCTGCCACAATGAGGATCTCACTGGGGCCTGCGATCATGTCGATGGATACCACGCCAAAGACCTGCTTTTTCGCCTCGGCCACGAAAGCATTACCCGGGCCTACGATCTTGTCTACCTTGGGGACAGACTCAGTGCCGTAGGCCAGCGCGGCCACGGCCTGTGCGCCACCCACCTTGAAGATCTTATCAATGCCCGCGATCTTAGCGGCAGCCAGAATGACGGGATTGACCTTACCCTGCGCATTGGGAGGGGTCACCATGACCACCTCGGGCACACCCGCGATCTTGGCGGGGATGGCATCCATCAAAACGGTGGAGGGGTATGCGGCGGTACCACCCGGGACGTAGAGTCCAGCTCTGTCCACGGGGATCACCTTTTGTCCCATGACGATGCCCTGCTCGTCGTTGATGATGAAGCTGTTGCGCACCTGACATTTATGGAACTTGGTGATATTCGCGGCGGCCTTTTTCAGAATCTCGATGAAACGCGGCTCTACGGCTGCCATGGCCTCTTCAATCTCAGCTTCGGTCACTTGAAGAGAGGTCAGGTCGGCCTTATCGAACTTCTTACAATAAGCGTACAGGGCGGCATCACCGTCTCGGCGGACGGTGGCAATGATGTCTGATACAATGTCAGCCACGTTGACCGTGGGGGTCACGCGGGAAAAGATCTGATCGGCGGAAACCTCGCCGTATTTGAGAATCTGGATCATGATGTGCCTCTTTATCTATTGGTAGATTATTTATCTTTCAGTTGTTCCTCAAGCCCGGAGACGATCTTATCAATGGCCTCACGCTTGAATTTATAGCCCGATTTGTTGGCGATAAAGCGAGCGCTGATAGGGAGGATCTCCTCCTTGACTTCAAGGTTATTTTCGCGGAGGGTCGTGCCGGTCTCCACGATGTCCACGATCACATCGGACAGCCCCAGAATAGGGGCGATCTCAATGGAGCCGTTCAAATGGATGATATCAATGTCGCGGCTCTTGCTTGCGTAGTAGGTCTTGGCGATATTGGAGAATTTCGTAGCCACCTTCAAGGTCTTGCGGCCGTCGTCGGTGAAGGCCACGGGGGCGGCCACAGCCATGCGGCACTTGCCTGTTTTCAGATCACAAAGCTCGAACACGTCGGGCTTGTATTCCAAGAGGATGTCCTTGCCTGCCACGCCGATGTCGGCGGCACCCCGTTCCACATAGATGGCTACATCGGAGGGCTTGACCCAGAAGTAACGGACGCCGCATTCGGGATTCTCAAAGATGAGCTTTCGGCTGTTTTCTTTGATGGAGAGACAGGGGAAGCCTGCCTTTTCAAACATATCGTAGACCTTTTCTCCAAGTCTGCCTTTGGGGAGCGCCACGTTGAGCATATGATCTACGGGGACGGCCAAATCCGTATCGGCAATGTCCAGATCCGACAGCTGATCCATATAGACCGCAAAGCCGATGGCACGGCTGTTCTTCCCCATGCGGACAAGGAGCGCGTCGTATTGGCCGCCCGACAGGATGCTCTTGGAAAGGCCTCTCACGAAGCCGCGGAACACGAGGCCGTTATAGTAGCTCATGTTGTGGATGACAGAAAAATCGATCTGTACGCGGTCACCATGCCCTGCGGCAGAAAGGCAAGCCACAGCGGCGGTCAACTCATCAAGCGCGATTTTCGCCTCGGGAACGGGGCTGAGAATGGCTTTGAGGGTATCCAACACCATGATTCCCTTGCCGCAAGCAGAAAGAGCTTGACACAGGATATTGGTCTTTTGCTCGTCCATGCCTTCCTCGGCACAAAGGCGCTTGATCTCATGGAGATTCTTTTCGCCCATGAGGGAGAGAAGCTGTTTTCTGACCGTACCGACAGCACCCATGCTATCAAGAATAGCAGAGATGATACCCAGATGGGAGATATCCAGCACGTAATCGTCGGACTCGGCCATCATGGCAAGACTATCGGCGGCAAGGGTCAGAACCTCGCTGATGCTCGCGGTATCCACGTCACCAACGCACTCAATACCCACCTGCATGATCTCCTTGAAGTTATCCTCGCCTTGGGGAACGCGGTAGACATTTTCGTTATAATACACCTTCTGTACCTGTCCTTGCGCTTCGGGCGCTTCGCGAACGATGGAGAGGGTCACGTCGGGCTTGAGGGCCATGAGCTTGCCGTCGTGATCGGTAAAGGTAATGATATTGTCAGAAACAAGGAAATTCTTGTTTTTGGCATAGAGGTCATAGGCCTCGAATTTACTCATTTTATAAGGGGTATAGCCATGCTGCTTATAAAGGGCACGGAGACGGTAGACAGCCATTTCGGTTTTGGTCAGCATGGAAATGTCAAAATCATTCATGGGGTTTCTCCTTGGTGGATTTATTGAGGAGGGTACGGTATCCGCCACTGCCGTAGTTCAGGCATTTATTCACACGGGATATGGTAGCCGTACTGGCACCTGTGGCGGCAGAAATTTCCTGGTAGTTCTTCCCTTCGTTGAGCATTTCGGCAACCTCCCAGCGTTGGGCGAGGTCGGACAGCTCTCGAATTGTACAGATATCGTCGAGAAATGCAGCACATTCCTCGGGGGTTTCCAATTTCATAAGAGCATCGACGAGGATGTCACGGGCTTTGATATAATGTCGATCGGTCATGGATGGTTCCTCGCATTCTTCAAAATGAGATGAATATCCATTATTTTAGCACACTAAAGTGATAAAGTCAAGAGGTTTTGTGAAAGTTTTTTTGTTTGGAGAGATAAATTGTTGTTTACGGGAGATTAACGAAACTTGTAGGGGCGGATTCCATATCCGCCCGATATGAAAAATCATTGATTTATTTAGATCTTTAGGAAGTTTTCGGGCGGATATGGAATCCGCCCCTACAGAACGACAATA
>JAGASP010000026.1 GCA_017621695.1 Clostridia bacterium | reverse complement strand
GGAGCGGGTAACGGGAATCGAACCCGCATAGCCAGCTTGGGAAGCTGGAGTTTTGCCATTAGACTATACCCGCAGAACGGCAACGAGCTTATTATATACCATTTCCTCCCTTTTGTCAAGGCCATTTTTTGTCGAACCGAAAATCTTTTTCCTCTGTTGCCTGATCATTGCATGAAGATGCGGTGTTTTTTACGGAAAAGACCTTGACCTTTGATGGGAAATGGGGTATAATGAAATAAATTCAAGAAATATTTTACTATAAAGGAGGTATTCTTTATGCCAGGACCCGGTGGAGGCTCTCGCGGCGGCGGATTTGGCGGCGGCTCGCGTGGCGGTGGATTTAGCGGAGGATCCCGCGGCGGCGGATTTGGCGGCGGTTCCCGAGGTGGCGGATTCGGATACGGTCCGCGCGGACCCATGTTTTACGGTGGCTACGGCCGTCGGCGCTACTATGGCGGTGGCGGTGGCTGCCTCGGAGGGCTGATCGGTGCGCTGATGGCGCCCATCATTCTTTTGATGCTTGCGGTCGTTTTGCTGTTTTCTTTCGTTGGCAGTGCCGTGAGCAACGTAGCAAACGGCGGCATCGTTATCTACAGCGAGGAAGCTTTTCAGAAATATGCAAACGAGCAGTATATGAAAGAATTTTCAACCTCTGGCGAGCCAGATGAAGATAATTTGCTCATCGTATTTTTGACCAATGAAGAAGCCGATGAGTATTATGTTATTGCATGGGTGGGAGACAACCTTCGAACCGAGATCAACCTCCTGTTCGGTGATGAATATACCGCTTTTGGTCGTGCTGTGCACCAGTCGATCAATGCAGAGTACCATGCTTATTCGTTAAGTGCTAATTTGGCGGCAGTGATGGCAACTATGACGGATGAAGTCAACCGCTTGAATTTGTCATCTTCGTTCATAAATGAGCCTGATAACAACAACATGGTGGAATCCCACCTGACCAACCACTCTCCCTTGGCCATGAACGCCGAAACCGTAGATACGGCGCTCAAGACCTTTACCGAGGAGACGGGCATTTCCGCGGTCATCGTTGTGGATACCATGGAAAACGTATTCGGCAAGAATATTCCTTTGTCTGACATCCTTCTTATTCTTGGCTTTGTAGCCCTCATCGTTGTGGCGATCGTTATGATCGTCCGCGGCGTGAAGAAACGCAAAAACGGTGGCAACGGCCAAAACGGACAAAACCAATACGGCAATCAGAATTACGGCAACCAGAATTACAGCAGCTACGGCGGCTCAGACTGGTAAAGGATACGGTGACAAACATGAGCTTTTTGAAATTTATGTCCTTCAATCTCCGTGTGGACAACACGGGAGACGGAATCAATTCCTTCACCAACCGCTTTGATCGCGTGGTGGAGGTTCTGCATAGGGAAGCACCTGTGGTCGTGGGCTTTCAGGAGGTCACGGACGGGATGCGCGCACGGCTCCGCGACCATCTGCCGGGGTATACCGTGCAGGGCTGCGGCCGCGAGAAGAATTATCACGGCGAATCCATGCTCATCGCCTACCGTACCGACGAGGTAGAGCTTCTTTCTCTCGACAATCTCTGGCTCTCTCCCACGCCTCGCGTGGCAGGATCTTCCTTCGGGGGAGACCAGAGCGGCTGTCCCCGTATGCTGACCACGGCGCTGCTCAAGCACAACGCGTGGAATACCCCCTTCCGTTTTGTCAACACCCATCTTGACCACGTGGGCAAAACCGCTCGCTATCTCGGTGCGATGCAGCTCGTGCAGTTGATCTCAACGTATCCCGAAAAGTTTGTGCTGACGGGAGATTTCAACGCAACACCCGACACGCCCGAAATCGGGCTTGTCACGTCTGCCTTGCAGGGACGCGGTGCTGTAGACTGTACGGCGGAGCTGGGAGGCACCTTCCATGGCTTCGGGCGTGTCCCCGAAGATCGACGGGAAAAGATCGACTATATCTTTACCGACGGCGTCTGTCAAAATGCGTATGTCGTGCCCGATACCCCCGTGGAGGGACAATACTATTCGGATCACTTCGCCGTTTGCGCGGAAATATCACTTTTGTAATATGATCGTACAATAAAAATACCGACGCTTTCCCTTGGGAGAACGTCGGTATTTTTTGTTGTAATGCAATCACTCGGTTACGGTTTCGACTACGGTTTCGGCTGATGTTTCGGCAGTCGTAACAGTGGTCTGGGAATCAACTGCGCCCTCGATGCGAACCGACTTGGCCCAAGTTAAGAATTGCGCACGCGTGGATTCATAAGATTCCTTGGAGGAGTTCATACGAACATTCCAAAAAGCATCCTTGGATTCAAAGATGGCGATCAGCGTGTCGGGCTGACCGTCCCCATCGGTGTCGGCATCGGCACAAAGAAGATGATCGTCCGTGAGGAAAGCGATTTTTTCGGAATCTCCCAGCACAAAAGAGGAGAGATACATCTGCATGAATTCCACCAACGAGGGGAAGGGGTATCCTTCCTTCGGCGTGATGGAGGACTTGGCGGTTCTCTCAAGCGTAACGGTATAAGAACCCGAAAAGAGAACCTTATAAGAGGGGCCGGACTTGGCGCTGTGCGTATTAAAATCGGGGGTCAGTTCAATCGACAATTCGTTCAATTCATAAACAGAGGCATCTGCATCGGTTTCGGTTTCTGCAGCGCCTCCCGTGAAAAGGGCGGCGAGCTTTTCGGGCATGGAGACAACGATAATGGTGGCCACGGCCAGGATCAATACGAGGATCAGCAGCACGATCTTTCCTTTTTTCATGGATACTCTCCTTCAAAATGTTGAATTTTCGGCGCAAAATTTTCGCACCAAGGGACATTATAGTCGAAATGGCACGAAAAGTCAATCCCTTTTGCACTGATTTTCCGAAACTTTATTGCCGCATGCTTGCCGATGGAATTTTAACGGTTCCCCAATGACTTGACGAACGCTTCCATGCGCTCCAACGCCTGATCGATGTGCTTGACGGAATAGGCGTAGGAAATGCGTGCAAAGCCCTCGCCGCCTGCACCGAACGCCGTGCCCGGCACGATGGCGCAGTTGTGTTCATAGAGCAGGCGTTCGCAAAATTCCTCGCTGGATAGGCCGAACTTGCCGATCTCGGGGTAAATGTAGAACGCGCCTTCGGGCTCAAAGGAATCGATGCCGATGCTTTTGAGACCGTGATAAATGTGATGGCGGCGGCGGTCGTATTCTGCGGTCATCATGGCCACGTCCTCGTCGCCGTTTTTGAGCGCTTCAATGGCTGCGAGCTGGGCGGTGGTGGGGGCGCACATGATGGCGTATTGGTGAATTTTCAGCATTTGCTTGGCCAAAGGCTCCGGAGCGCAAATGTAGCCCAATCGCCAGCCCGTCATGGCGTAGGCTTTTGAGAAGCCGCTGGCAATGATGGTGCGTTCCCGCATTTCGGGCAGGGATGCGATGGACACGTGGCGCTTGCCGTAGGTGAGCTCGCCGTAGATCTCGTCGGAGAGCACGATGATCTGCTTTTCTCGGAGGATCTTCGCGATCTTTTCCAGATCCTCTGCATCCATGATAGCACCTGTGGGGTTGTTGGGATAGGCCAGTACCAGCATTTTGGTCTTTTCTGTGATGGCGGACTCCAAAAGCTCGGGGGTGAGCTTGAATTTGTCGGCGTTGCGGGTCTCCACGATGACAGGGATTGCTCCCGCCATCCGAGCCAGCGGCTCGTAGCAGACGAAGCAGGGGGTGGGGATGATGACCTCATCACCGGGGGAGAGCAGGGTGCGCATGGCGATGTCGATGGCCTCGGAGCCGCCTACCGTGACAATGACCTCATGGAGCGGATCATAGGAGATTCCGAAGCGGCGGGTCATGTAGGCATCGATCTCGCGGCGCAATTCCAGCGTGCCTGCGTTGGAGGTGTAGTAGGTTTTTCCCTTTTCAAGACTTTCAATACCCGCCTCGCGGATATGCCAAGGGGTGACGAAGTCGGGTTGACCCACCGTGAGACCAATGACGTCGTGCATGGTCTCCAGAATATCAAAGAATTTGCGTATGCCCGAGGGTGGCATATCCACCACGTGGCGTGGAAGTACGCGATCGTAATCTATCTGTGCCATCAGTTGCAGTTTCCTCTCTCGTCGATCTCTTCGGCACCGTAAATGACACCCTTGTCCTTGTATTTGCGAAGAACGAAGTGGGTAGCGGTGGAGATGACGGCATCAATGGGCGCAAGCTTTTGCGCGACGAAATAGGCGACCTCCTTCATGGTGCGCCCCTCAATGATGAGGCAGAGGTCAAAGCCGCCAGACATGAGATATACGCTTTGCACCTCGGGGTATTGGTAGATCTTTTCGGCAATGCGGTCAAAGCCCCGGTCGCGCTGGGGGGTCATCTTGACCTCGATCATGGCGGTGACGTACTCGCGGTCGGTCTTGTCCCAGTCCACGAGGGTCTTGTAGCCGACGATGACACCGTCCTGCTCGTATTTTTCGATGAGGGCGCGGATATCCCCCTCCTCCTTGTTCAGCATGACAGCGAGCTCGGCGGGGGTGAGGGTCGCGTTATCTTCCAGAAGCTTTAAAAGTTTATCCATGGTTTTGATTCCTTTCTCATTTTCCGATCTTGCGGAGGATGTTTTCGTAGGTCAGTCCGTAGCGCTCGGCAATATCGCGGGCGTAGGATTTTCCGTCGGGCTTGGCACGGACGATCTTGAAGGAGCGCTTGCCCTCGCCCATGATGCCCGCGACCAGCGTGTCGATGCGTACACCGCCCTCGGCGATAGATTGCGTGTTGATGCGATCCAGCTCGGCTGCCAGCTCGTGCAGGTGGGTCGAGAAAAGGCAACGGCAACCTACGCGCGAAAGTCCTGCGAGAACCTCGGCGGCGATATAGGCGGCTTCATATGAGCCTGTGGAGGACAGGGATTCGTCCAAAAGCACGAGACTTTGGGGAGATACCGCATCGAAGATCTCTCCGAGACGGGCACATTCCTCACCCAGTCGACCCTTGTCGATGGTGTCGTCGGCTCCCGTGGGGAAGTGGGTATAGATGCCGTCGGCAGGGCTGATGATACAGCTTTTGGCGGGTAGATACATACCCAGCTGAAGCATGACCTGACAAAGACCGATGGCGCAGGTGATGACGGATTTACCGCCGCGGTTGGGGCCTGTCAAAACGTAGATGAGGGCGTTTTCGGGGGTAGTGTCCATGGCCACGTCGTTGGGAACCACCTCTTCTCCCTCCGCGAGCTTCAGCGCCACGGCGGGATTATACAGCTCGACGGCGGTGAAGATGCGCTCCTCCGCAGGGCGGAGCGTGGGGGGGCACAGCGTGCATCCGCGATCCAAAAGGCTCTGCTGGAGCTGGGTTCCCTTGACGATGAATTCGATCTCGGGCATGAGGGACAAAAGAAACTCGGTGTTGTCCAGAACGTAGCTTTGTACGATCTTTTTCCAGGAGCGCAGGGAAGAGCGGTACACGTCGTTGATGGCGGAATTGAAGGCCAGGGACAGCGCGGTCTTTTGGTTGTCGGTCTGTTTTTTGCCGAAGGGGACAAGCTGGGCAATACAGGTGTATTCGTCGTCCTTGAAATTGAGACGCAGGATCTTATCCAGCGTTTCTCCCGAGTGGAAGGGCTTGGCGTTGACCGACAAAACGCCTGCCTGGGCAGGGCGAAGCTGGGCATCGAGGTTGACACCGATGGTCACGCTGCGGATCTCGCGCACGCGCTGGGTCAGCTCGGTGAGCTTTTTGTTGAGCTCGCTGTAATATTCGGATTCCGCCAGCTCAATGACGCAATCGCAGAGACGGCGGAAGGCCGCGCCGCGGATGCCCGAACGGGCGGCGGACATACCCTTGTGGAGAATGTCCACGCAGGTGATGTAAAGCTCGATCTCGGTCATGCTGGAAAGGTAGGATGCGGTATCCTCGTTGCCTGCGTCCTGCTCGAGGCGGCGCAGCTCGGTGATGTCCTGCAACACAGGGACGAGACGGCGCAGGGTATCGGCGAGCACGGGGTTGTTCAGCATATCCGAAAAGGTCTCGTTGCGGTAGGCGATGACGGCAGGGTCGGTGGTGAAAAACTCCGATAGCTCTGTGGATTTAGGAGCAAAGATCTCCAGCATACCGAGCTCCTGCAGGGTATACATATCAATGTCGGGAACATTTTTTCCGGCGAGATGATCGTTTTTGGTCTGCGCGTCGGGATATAAAAGGCTGAAATTTTCCAGTTTCATGGATGATATTCCTTTCCTGTTTCGTCAAATGATGCTGACGGCCGTGCGCTGTCCGTCCTCCATGACCGCGACCTCGGAAAATCCTGCGGTGCGGAGCAGGGCATATCCTTTTCGGATGCATTTGCCGACATTTTCGGGGCTGTGCGCATCGGATCCCACGGTGATAAGGCGGCCTCCTTGATCTCTGTAGAGCTTCAAAAGCTCCAGGGTCGGCATGGAGATCCCCAGCCCCTTCCAGAGCGTGGAAACGTTCAGCTCCAGTGCCATATCACGGGTGATGAGAGATTTGTATATTCCAACGATCTTGTCGTAATGCGGCTTGAAATCAAAAGGCTTTTGCGCAAGGGAGATATAGCGGTGCATATAGGTCAGATGCCCCAGCGTATGCAGTCCGTCGAAGGATACGAGCTGCAGGGTTTCGTCCAGCATGCGGTCAAATAGGCTGTGGATGTGCGCGTCGGTCATCATCTCATAGCGAAGCATACAGAAATCGGGCACGCCCGTGAGATTGTGCAGAGAGCCGATGACGAATTCGTAAGGGTGGCGTAAAAGCGCGGCTTTGGCCTCATTGGGATATTGATGCGCGTTGCCAAGCTCGATGCCGCGGGACAGGTGCAGACGGCCCTTGAACTTTTCCTTGGCGGCGGACATGGCCTCCCACGCTTCGTCTGCGGCGTAAGGGGTATAAATGCCCTCCACCTCACCGTTGATATCGCAGTGGTCTGTGATGGCAAGATGGGTGATCCCTACCTCCAACGCGCGGCGGCAAAGCGCCTCGGGTGTCGAGTCTTTCGCGCCGTCGAAGGAAAAGCGGGTATGGGTATGTAAATCGCAAATGATCATGTAAAACCTCTGAAACAATACATATTTCATTATATTATAGCACATTTCCTTCGGTTTGTATAGGGGGTTGGAGGTATTTTTTGAAAAAATGTTTTTTCCCAGACTATTGACAAAATCTTTGTGCATCTGTATAATAAAAGCAGTATTGTACCCACATCATTTTTATAAAGCGAGGTCATGCATATGAGTCACAACATCCCCCGTCCCGAATATCCCCGCCCTCAATTCGTGAGAGATCAGTGGATCAATCTCAACGGCGTATGGGAATACCAGACCGACCGCGGCGAAAGCGGTGAGCAGAGAGGCTACCAGAACGGCGCAGAATTTACCGAAACCATTACCGTCCCCTTCTGCCGTGAAAGTGAGCTTTCGGGCATTGGCGACAAGGATTTCTGTAATTGCGTATGGTACCGCAAGAAGCTGACGCTCCCCGAGGGCTGGCAGAACGGCCGCCGTACCATCCTGCATATCGGTGCCTGCGACTATGTTACCAAGATTTGGGTCAACGGCAAGTACATGGGCGAGCATATCGGTGGCTATGTGGCCTTCTCCTTCGATATTACTGACGCGCTTGTGGAGGGCGAGAATGCCATTACTGTTTGTGCCATCGACCACACCCGCACGGGAGAGCAGCCCGTAGGCAAGCAGTGCGTGCATTATCATTCGGCCGGTTGCTCCTATACCCGTACCACGGGTATCTGGCAGACCGTCTGGCTGGAGAACGTGGCAAACGATTATATCGCAAGCACAAAATATTATCCCGATATCGACAACAAGAAGCTGGTCATTGAGGCGCACGTCGTTGGCGGCGAGGGCATGACCCTTTCTGCCGAGGCATCCTTTGCAGGCGCTCCTCAGGGTCACGCCGACGTGGTGGTTCACGGCGGTAAGGCCACGCTGGAGGTCTCGTTGGAGGAGCTTCATCTTTGGGAGACCGGGAACGGCCGCCTGTATGACCTGACCCTCTCCATGGGAGACGACTCTGTCAAGTCCTACTTCGGTATGCGCCGCGTGGAAGCCCGCGACGGTATCCTTTACATCAACCACAAGCCCGTGTTCCAGCGCTTGATCCTCGATCAGGGCTTTTATCCCGACGGCATCTACACCGCTGCCACGGAGGACGAGCTGATCGCCGATATCGATCGCTCCATGGCCTGCGGCTTTAACGGCGCCCGCCTCCACCAGAAGGTCTTTGAGCCCCGCTTCCTCTACTGGTGCGACGTCAAGGGATATATCGTCTGGGGCGAGCACGCGAACTGGGGATTGGATATCTCCCGTCAGACCGCTTATGAAAACTTCCTCCCCGAATGGTGCGAGATCATGGCGCGTGACTTCAACCATCCCGCCATCATCGGCTGGTGTCCTTTGAACGAGACCCAAGTCAACCAGAATCCCCGTTTCGTTCGTCTGTTGGCGACCATCACCCGTCAGTACGACAATACCCGCGCATACATCGACGCGTCGGGCTGGACGCACATCGAGGGTGTGACCGATATTATGGACCTGCACGATTACGAGCAGAATCCCGAGGTATTTGCGGCTAAGCTGGCTCCTCTGGAAGAGGGCGGCACCTATGACGTGCATTGGCATGGCGGCCCCCACTATTCCATGCCTGCGCATCCTACCTTCGTCTCCGAGTACGGCGGCATCCGCTGGGCTCCCAAGGAGGCTGCGGGTTGGGGCTACGGTGTGGCTCCCATGTCCGAGGAAGAGTTCTTGAATCGCTTCAAGGGATTGACCGAGGCGATCATGTTCAATTCTGCCATGGGCGCGCTGTGCTATACGCAGCTGACCGACGTAGAGCAGGAGGTCAACGGTCTTTACACCTATGAGAGAGAGGCTAAGTTTGATCCTGCTTTCTTCCGTAGTGTGCTGGAGCAGACTGCGGCTATCGAAAAGGATGTCTGATACGGATATGTCCTGCTGATTTAGAGGTCATTTCTGAAAATATTGCATTGATCTGTTTGCCCGAAGGATGCCTGTTCGTGTCCTTCGGGCTTGAAAATTTGCAAAAAAGTGCGAAATTTGCGCATTTGTTTACACGCGGTTTACATAACGGTGGTATAGTATGTTCTATTCTTATAAACTCGGAAAAGGAGGGGTTTTGTGCTTCGTCTGATATATGTCATCATCATGCGCATCGGGTCGATCATTCATTTCGTACCGAAAATGAGAAAATATGCACGCCATCCCGAGCGCTATTCCGAGGAGGACTGCCACGAGCTTGCGAGAATCATGATCCGAAAGGTGGCAAAGACCGCTCGCATCCATGCATCGGTGTACGGCACCGAGCATTTGCCGAGTGAAGGCGGCTACGTGCTCTTTTCCAATCATCAAAGTAAATTTGACGCGCTGAGTATCACAGACGCGATGGAAAGGCCTTGCCGTGTGCTGATGGATCTGAAGCGCTCCAAGATGCCGCTCGCCAACGAATACGTGGCGCTGGTAAGAGGAAAACGTCTGGATCGAAGCAACCTTCGGCAACAGGTTACCTGCTTCCGCGAGATCACCGAGGAGGTCGCGGGCGGCAAGGTATATCTGATTTTCCCTGAGGGCGGATACGTGAAAGGACAGACCAACGTGATGCAGGAATTCCACGGTGGCTCCTTCCGCACGGCGATGAAGGCACAGGCTCCCGTTGTTCCCGTGGCGTTGGTGGATTTTTATAAGACCTTTGGCCGCAATTCTCTCAGAAGGGTGGACACGGCGGTGTATTTCCTGCCTCCGATTCTGCCCGAAGAATACGAAGGTATGACCACGCTGTCCCTGGCGCGCTTGGTGCAGGGAAGGATCGCGCAAAAGATCAAGGATGTGACAGGCGAGGACGTACTGCCCGTATGCCCCGAAAAGAAAGAGACAGCGATCGCTTGACATCACCTGTGTGATGGGCAGGCGGATGCGATTTGCACCAAAAACATCGAGTTGCGACTCGGTGTTTTTTGTATATGAATAGCATATAATGTAACATACTTTCAACGCGGAGGAGAGCAATTTTTATGTTTTACGTTACGGATACGGTATCGGCTTGGGTGCCCGTATCTCAGCTTTTGGAACGCCGCTTTCGGGTGGATGCCTGCCCGATTCTTTCGGTCAGAGCGGAATATTCGCAGTTGGTTTCGGCAACGGCGGAAGACGATGGAATACGGATGACCGATGCGGCCGCGCAAGCCTTCAATTCCTTTTACCAAAATGCGGCCGAGCGATTCGTTACCGCCGGCATCGAGCGGTTTTCGTATACGCTTCGATGCGTATACGAAGGGCTTTCCCCGGCAGAAGCACGTTGCTTTGCAAGACGGGAATTGGAGTGTCGTATGTTGCTTGGGCGGCAGGAAACGGAAAATCGGGAAATGTATGCGGTTGTGGTGGAGCGCTTTTCGGGAATCAGACGGAGCGACATACGGGTTTTACGCCAAATCTGCAAGCATTTGTGGCGCTTTCCTGAGGGGATTTTGCAAAAACAGATCCTTATCGGATCTTAGATACAAAAATAAATGAAGAATCTGAAAAAATTTCAAAAAACACTTGCAATATGAGGAGAAATATGGTAAAATAAAAAATAAGGTTTTCACAGGCGCATTCAGATACTTGTGTGTTGCGGTCGAATGATGGCAAACGGTGTCGAATTGCCTGAAAATCGTAGGATTTGCAGTATTTCCCGCCCGTTGTGGGACGGGTTTGACCGAAAAGTATTTTCGGTACCGAAACAATGAAAGAAGGTGGAATCCTTGTCAAAAGAAGCCATCATGAAAATTCGTGAGGCAGAAGCGGAGGCATCGCGTATTCGCGCCGAGGCAGAAGAAGCCGCCCGCGCAAAGATCGAAGAAAATGCCAAAAGCTGTGCCGCACGCGCAGAGGAGGGCATTGCCGCTACCGATGCGTCGTTGAAGATCAAGCTGGGTTCGGTGCGTGAGCGTGCTGAGTCCTTGATCGAGCAGAGCCGCAAGGAAGCTTCGGAAGACCTTGAAAGCATGGAAGCCGAGGCGCGCAGTCATATGCGGGAGGCGGTCAAGATCATCGTATGGGAGATGTATGATTCATGTCAATAAGTACAATGAAACGGCTGACCGTGCTGACGCCGAAGGGGGAGGCTGACAGCCTCATCCGACGTCTCATGAAGCTGCGTTGCGTGGATATCCGCGCGGTGCCGCCCGACGGAGACGGAGAGCTGTTACGCCACGATTGCGATGCCGCTCGCGCGGAAGCCGAGCGCAAGGTCAACAGCATTGCCGAGGCGATCCCCGTTCTGGATAAGTATAAATACACGGTCGAAAAAAGTGCATGGCGAAGCGGTCCCATCAACACCAGCTCGGGGCTGTTCCGCAAAACAGGCAGCTACCACGCCGCATGGGCGGTAGCCGAAGAAGTGCTGGAGCTTCGGGATACCATGACCGAATGCTATCAGGAGGACAACCGTATGGCGGCGCGGATTGCGATGCTGCGCCCGTGGCTGTCTTACGATCTTCCCCTGGAAACCGACGAAACCGATACCTCGTATCTCTGGTTGGGAGTGCTTCCCGCGGCGGTCAGGCTGTCGGCGGTGCAGGACGCCTTGGAGCCCCATTTTGCGGGAGTCGAGGAGATCCACCGTGACAATGCGGGTATGTATATCGCCGTCGTTCTTCTCAAAGAGGAGGAAGAGGCGGTCAATCGCATCCTTGCGGGATTGGGCTTTGTCAAATCCAATTTCAAGGACATAACGGGAACGGCGAAGCAAGCCCTTTCCGCATCGGAGCGCCGTATGGACGAGCTGGATAATCGCTTGCAGGCCTGTATCGACCGCTTGTGCGAGCTGTCTCCGCTGCTGGAAGATTTGCAGGTGCTCTACGACGTGGAAAATACCACCCTGCTGGCGGCACAGCATAAGCAAAAGCTGGCCGAAACGGAATCCTGCGTGATACTGGACGGCTGGGTGCCTGCTGACCGTTGCGATAAGGTCAAGCATTTGCTCAGGCATATGTACTGCGCCTTTGATATCGAAGATCCCACCGAGGACGACGATCCTCCTGTGCTTCTCAAAAACAACGGATATGCCTCCAACTTTGAGTGGGTGGTGGGGATGTACTCCTATCCTAAGTATGGCTCGTATGACCCTACGTTCATCATGAGTATTTATTACTTTGTGATCTTTGGCCTCATGTTTGCCGACGTGGGCTACGGACTTCTCCTGACACTGGGCGGCTTCCTTGCCCCCAAGATTTTGAAGGTCAGCCCGGGCATGAAGCGAATGCTCACCATGTTCGGTTATTGCGGTATCGCCTGTACTCTCCTCGGCGCCGTATTCGGCGGGTGGTTCGGAGATTTGCCCTACGCCATCATGACCACCTATATGGGCTATGAGAGCACCGAAGCCGCCAAGGCCGCCGCACCGATCTTCAACGGTGTGACCCTGACACTGGGCGGCGAGCCTCTGTCACTCAACCCCTTGGAGAACCCCATTCCTTTCCTCATTATTTCGCTTGCCATGGGTCTCATTCACATCGTGGGCGGTATGGCAGTTAAGTTCTATATGCTTTGCAGGGAAGGGAAGATCTTCTCGGCCATCTTTGATATCGGCTCGTATTGGATCCTTTTCGGCGGTATTGGTCTTTTGTTTGTGGACGCTACCGTAGGAGCTGTTGTCAGCATCATGGGCGTGCTCATGATCGTTTTGACGCAGGGACGCGAAAAGAAAAATATTTTTGCCAAATTCGTTTTTGGTCTCAAGGGTCTGTACGACCTCATCAACTACGCCTCCGACCTTCTGTCCTACAGCCGAATCCTGGCGTTGGGTCTGGCCGCGGGCGTTATGGCACAGGTATTCAACCTGCTCGGCACCCTCGGCGGTGTCAGCATCCCCGGCTTCATCCTGCTCATTTTCGTGATGCTGGTGGGGCATGGTCTGAATATGGCCATCAACCTTCTGGGCGCGTTCGTCCACACCTGCCGCTTGCAGTATCTTGAATTTTTCAGCAAGTTCTACGAGGACGGCGGTACTCCCTTTGACCCCGCACTTCCCAGCGAAAAATATTCTACCGCTGAGTCGGATATGATGAAAAAATAATTTCTACTAAAAAAGGAGCATTATCATGAAACTCACATCTGTTAAAAAGCTTTTGGCCGTTATTCTGTCTGTCGTATCTCTTCTGACCCTCGCCGTTTTGACTGTTGCCGCCGAGGATGCCGACGCTACCCCTGCCGTTGCTGATACGGTTGCCGAAATGGTCAAGGGTCTCTTTTCGGGTACCAACCTCGCACTTCTCGGTGTTGCTCTGGCTGTTGCCCTGCCTTGTATGGGCTCTGCCAAGGGTGTAGGTATCGTCGGTGAAGCCGCTACCGGTCTTCTCTCCGAGCAGCCCAATATGTTTGGTAAAGCATTCCCCATGATGGCTCTGCCTATGACGCAGGGTGTCTACGGCCTGGTTGCCTCCTTCCTGATGCTCATGTCCCTCGGCCTCTTCGGCAATCCCGATCATCTCATGAATCTGACCTTTGCACAGGGCGGTTACTACGTGATGGCCGCACTTCCCATCGCACTGGCCGGTTATCTCTCCGCTATCCGTCAGGGTCGCGTTGCTGCTTCGGGTATCAACCTCATCGGTAAGCGTCCCGGCTCTCTGGGTCAGGCGATCACCACCGCCGCTCTGGTAGAGACCTACGCAATCTTCTCTTTGCTCATCACCATCATGCTGGTGTTCCTCTGCCCCTTCTCCGTACTTTGATACGAAAAATTCCAAGGAAGGATATTTAAATCGCTATGACCGGAATTGAAAAAGTCACCGGCAAGATCCTTGCCGATGCCAGAGCCGATGCCGAGACTATCCTGGCGAAGGCAGACGAGGCTTGCGCGACAGCGCAAGAGGAGTACGCCGCGCGGCTGAAGGCCGAGCAGGACAAGCTGGAGGAGCAGGCCAACCGCGAGTGTGAAGCCATCATCACCCGTGCCAAATCCTCAGCGGCCATGGCCAAGCGGAACGTCGTGCTGGAAAGCCGTGCCGCCCTCATGAACGAAGCCTACGCGACCGCCGAAAAGGAGCTGCGCGAGCTTCCCGTGGACGAATACGTGGATCTGCTTCTCAAAATGCTGAGAGGTGCACTTCTGCGCCAGCTGGAAAGCGAACGCGAGAGCATGGCGCTTTACGGTGAGGATATTGCCCCCGAAAAATACGAGGTTATGCTCAACCGCAATGACAGAGATATGTTCGGCGCACGCCTGATGGAGACCCTCAAGCGTACACAGGTCGGTAAGATCAGCATGGATGTGCTCGACCGTGTGGTGCTGTCTGACAGAGCCGCCAAGATCGACGGCGGTCTGGTGCTCCGTTGCGGAGATGTGGAAGCCAACTGCTCCATCCGTATGATGATGGCACAGGTGCGCCGTGCCACCGAGGTCAAGGTCAGCCGTACTTTGTTCGGTGAACACTGAGCGCTTATGATCCATACCAAAAAGGAAGGGTCGTTTTCATGAAAATATTACAACCCACAGAATATATGTACGCCTCTGCCCGCATCCGTGCGATGGAAAATCGGTTGATGGGCAAGGAGCGTATCGACGTTCTTACCGACCTGAAAAGCAGTGAGGACGTGATGAACAAGCTGGCGGAATACGGCGTCGCTCCCAACGAGCAAGAGGATCCTACCCTCGCTTCGGGTGAGGCGCGCGGTCAAAAACGCGAGGATATGCTGCTTTCGCTTTTGCGGGAGGCTTACCGCGAGGTCGGCGCATCGGTTCCCGAACCCAAGCTGTACGATTGGTTCCGCTATCCCTACGATTGCAACAATATCAAGGCTGTGATCAAGTGCTACATCCGCCAGATCGATCCTGCGGATCTCTTGTTCGATTTTGGTACCGTGCCGACGTCTCTGCTGACCGAGGCGATTTTGACGGATAAATACGGGGTGCTCCCGCCCGCCATGGCAAAGGCTGTGCCTGTTGCGCGCGAGGACTACGCCAAAACAGGTGACCCTCAGCGCATTGATGCCATTCTGGACATCGCCTGTTATGCGGATATGCTTGCCTGTGCCGAGGCTTCGGGAAATGCAACGGTGATCTCTTGGGTCAAGGCCAAGATCGATCTTGTCAACATCATGATGTGCCTGCGTATCCTTCGCATGAAGCGCGGCGAGACAGGAAAGATCTTTTTGGATAGCAGCCTCCTTTTCGGCGGTGAGCTGTCCCACGGCTTCTTTGACGAGGCATACGACGGCGGAGAGGAAACCCTTTGGGGCAGTCTCTCCATGGGTCGTTACAGCCGCTTCGTCCATGCGGTCGAGGCCACCGACGCATCCTTGGCGGCCATTGAAAAATGTGCCGATGACCATTGGATGTCGCTTGTACGTGAAGGCGCGCGGGTATCCTTCGGTGCCGAAGTGCCTTCGGGATATCTTGTCGGCGTGGAGACCTCTGTGAAGAATATACGCATCATCCTGGCCGCCAAGGACGCAGGTCTGTCCTCCGACGTGCTGAGAGAAAGGATCAGGGAAAGCTATGTATAAGATCGGAATCATAGGCGAGCGCGACAGTGTGCTGGGATTTATGGCCATCGGCTTTTCCGTCCATGAGGCACCGGATGCCGACAGCGCTCGTGAGATCCTGCATACCCTTGCCAAAACAGGGGAATATGCCATCATTTTTATCGTGGAAAATTACGCCGAGACCATTGCCGAGGATATTGCCCGCTACAAAGACGTGCCCATGCCTGCGGTGATTACGGTTCCCGGGCGTGCGGGCGCTACAGGCTACGGCATGGCTTCCATCAAAAGCGCCGTGGAGCGAGCTGTCGGCGCAGATATTATTTTTAAGGAGTGAGACGGGGAGGTACGGCCTCCGGCGGCCTAAAACCTTTTTGAAAAAAGGTTTTAGGAATTCCCAAAACTTTTAAAAAGATATGCTGTTAAAGGTTTTCTGATTCCAAAACTTTCTTTCAAGAAGGTTTTGGTGGGGTTTGGGGCAATACCCCAAGGCTCTCCATTTATATCGTTAAGGAGCAACTACAATGGTAGAAGGAAAGATTTTGAAGGTATCCGGCCCTCTGGTCATTGCCGAGGGCATGAGACAAGCCAATATGTTTGACGTGGTGCGCGTGGGCGAAGGTCGTTTGATCGGTGAGATCATCGAAATGCACGGTGACCGCGCTTCCATCGAGGTCTACGAGGAGACCGCAGGTCTCGGTCGCGGCGACAAGGTCGTGTCTACGGGCGCGCCTCTGTCGGTCGAGCTGGGCCCCGGCCTCATCACCTCCATTTACGACGGTATCCAGCGTCCTCTGGAGGCCATGAGACTGAAATGCGGCTCCAATATTCAGAAGGGTATCGACGAGGCTGCGCTGGACAGAGATAAGCGTTGGAAATTCGAGCCCTCGCTCAAGGTGGGTGACACCGTGGTTGGCGGTGACGTATACGGCACCGTACAGGAGACCGAGGTCATCACCCATAAGATCATGTGTCCTCCTAAGAAGAAGGGAACCATCGTGGAGCTGATCCCCGGTGAATATCGCGTGACCGACCGCATCGGCCGCATCCGTCTGGAGGACGGTTCTCTGGAGGATATTACCCTCATGCAGAAGTGGCCTGTCCGTGTGGCGCGTCCCTATGCCGAAAAGCTTCCTCCCGTAGAGCCCATGATCACGGGTCAGCGTACCATCGACGCTTTGTTCCCCATCGCGAAGGGCGGTACTGCCTGCGTTCCCGGCCCCTTCGGCTCGGGTAAGACTGTGGTGCAGCACCAGCTCGCCAAGTGGAGTGACGTGGATCTGGTGGTCTACATCGGCTGCGGCGAGCGCGGCAATGAGATGACCGACGTGCTTCGCGAGTTCCCCGAGCTGACTGACCCCCGTACCGGTAAGTCCCTCATGGAGCGTACTGTCCTGATCGCCAATACCTCGGATATGCCCGTGGCAGCCCGTGAGGCCTCCATCTATACGGGTATTACCATCGCCGAGTATTTCCGCGACATGGGTTATTCCGTGGCCGTTATCGCTGACTCCACCTCCCGTTGGGCCGAGGCTCTGCGTGAGATGTCGGGGCGTTTGGAAGAAATGCCCGGTGAGGAAGGCTATCCCGCATATCTTACCTCCCGTCTCGCCCAGTTCTATGAGCGTGCCGGTAAGGTCGTCTGCATCGGCGGTGACAAGCGTCAGGGAGCACTCTCCGCTATCGGTGCCGTGTCCCCGCAGGGCGGTGATATTTCCGAGCCTGTCACCCAGGCGACTTTGCGTATCGTCAAGGTGTTCTGGGGTCTGGATGCATCCCTTGCTTACCGCCGTCATTTCCCCGCCATTAACTGGCTGAATTCTTATTCCCTTTACCGCGACCGTCTGGAGGGATGGTTCGGTGAAAACGTCTCCCGCAAGTGGACGGAATACACAGGCCGTTGCCTCAAGACCCTCCAGCTTGAATCCAATCTGGACGAGATCGTCAAGCTCGTCGGTATGGACGCGCTTTCCGCAGAAGACAGACTCATCATGGAGTCTGCCCGTTCCATCCGCGAGGACTTCCTCCAGCAGAATGCGTTCGAGGACGAAGACAGCTACACGGCGCTCGACAAGCAATTTGCCATGATGGAGCTGGTGTTCTTCTTTGAGGACAAGGCCAAGGCTGCTGTTTCTGCGGGTGTGGACGTGGAGGACATTTCGGGTCTGCCCGTTCGTGAGCGCATCGGCCGCTTCAAGGCTGTTCCTTATGCAAATTACAAGACCGAGCTTGACTCCGTCAAGGAGCAGATCAATACCGAATTGAATCAGCTCATCTCGGCTGTCCGCGCATAAGAAAGGAGATTCACATGATCAGAGAATATAAAACCATCGAAGAGGTGGCAGGTCCTCTTATGCTTGTCAAGCAGGTAGAGGGTGTCAAATACGATGAGCTGGGCGAGATCCAGCTTCCAAACGGTGAAGTGCGCCGTTGCCGCGTGCTTGAAGTCAACGGCAGAAACGTACTGGTGCAGTTGTTCGAGTCCTCTGCAGGACTGAACCTTGCCGAATCCAAGGTGAGATTTACAGGTCACGGCGTAGAACTCCCCGTGTCCGAAAATATGCTGGGCCGCGTGTTCAACGGTATGGGCGAGGCCATCGACGGCGGCGCGGATATCATTCCCGTCAAGTCGCTCGACATCAACGGCTCTCCCATCAACCCCGCCGCCCGCTACTATCCTTCTGAGTTCATCCAGACGGGTGTTTCCACCATCGACGGACTGAATACCCTGGTTCGCGGTCAGAAGCTCCCCATCTTCTCGGGCTCGGGTCTGCCCCACGCAAACCTGGCCGCCCAGATCGCAAGACAGGCTAAGGTTCGCGGCTCGGATTCCAAGTTCGCCGTGGTCTTTGCCGCTATCGGTATCACCTTCGAGGAAGCCGATTTCTTCATCTCCGACTTCAAGAAGACGGGTGCGATCGACCGTACCGTTCTTTTCATCAACCTGGCCTCCGACGCCGCCATTGAGCGTATTTCCACTCCCCGTATGGCGCTGACTGCCGCCGAATATCTGGCTTTTGAGTGCGATATGCACGTGCTGGTCATCCTGACCGACATTACCAACTACGCCGAGGCACTCCGCGAGGTTTCCGCAGCAAGAAAGGAAGTTCCCGGCCGCCGCGGCTATCCCGGTTACCTCTATACCGACCTTGCTACCATGTACGAGCGTGCGGGCCGTAAAATGGGCTCTGAGGGTTCCATCACCATGATCCCCATCCTCTCCATGCCCGAGGACGACAAGACCCACCCCATCCCCGACCTGACCGGCTATATCACCGAGGGTCAGATCATCCTCTCCCGTGAGATGTACCGCAAGGGCTATATGCCTCCCGTGGACGTGCTCCCCTCTCTGTCCCGTCTGAAGGACAAGGGTATCGGTGTGGGCAAGACCCGTGAGGATCACGCGGGCACCATGAACCAGCTCTTCTCCTCCTACGCAAGAGGCAAGGAGGCCAAGGAGCTGATGGTGGTGCTGGGCGAAGCTGCCCTTACCCCCATCGACCGTCTCTATGCGCAGTTTGCGGATGCCTTTGAAGAAAGATATATCAATCAGGGCTTCAACGAAAACAGAACCATTGAAGAGACCTTGGATCTCGGTTGGGAGCTGCTTTCCATCCTGCCCAGATCCGAAATGAAGCGCATCAAGCCCGAATTTGTAGAAAAGTATTGGCCGAAGAAAGATAAAAATTGAAAGGTGATCTTATGAAAAACACGAAGCTGATCGCTTTGCTTTGCAGTATGCTGGTTCTCCTTTTGTTGCTTGGGAGCTGTGGTGGAGATGATGCACAGGAGACAACACCCGAAACCTCTGCGGGTACAGAGGCTTTGACAGATGCCGAAACAACGGCTCTCGAGACCCAGACGGATGAAAGCGTATCTGCCGAACAACCCTCGGATGAGCCTCAGGAATCTGTTGAGACCCCGACCGAGGCAGCTACCGATTATTTTGAGGCCAACCGTGTGGAAACTGTCAAGCCCGATGAGCTGAAGTCTCCCGACGTGGCCATCGCAGGCGACGGTTACGATATCTACCAGATGAAGGAAGACCAGACCTGGGGCTACCGCTACGGTTGCACCTATCTCTACAACGATGACGGTAGCATTGATGCGTACTTTGCTTGCCCCGGTGCCGACGGCGAATGGGACTGGATCGCTTACCGTCATTCTCCCGACGGCGG
>JAGASP010000025.1 GCA_017621695.1 Clostridia bacterium | reverse complement strand
GGAGGATTAACGAAAACCCGTAGGGGCGACCCTATGTGGTCGCCCGTCGTCCCGACATCGACAAAACCCTTGTGGGTCAACAATCTTTTTGGCGGGAGGCCACACAGGGCCTCCCCTACGGCCACGTTGGTTAAAAGCCCGTAAGCAACAATTTACAAGACCAACATCTTGTCGGGTAATGCACCCTTGCCTTGAAGTATGTCACGCGTTATTGGCCGCCGCACTGCGGCAAACAACAATTTACCTAACAACTAAAAACGAGGTATCCATATGAAACAATACAATATCACAGGAATGTCCTGCGCCGCGTGCCAGACCCGTGTGGAAAAAGCCGTATCGGCGCTGGACGGCGTCTCCTCCTGCGCGGTCAGCCTCCTGACCAACTCCATGGGGGTTGAAGGTGAGGTCGCCCCCGATGTAGTCATCGCCGCCGTCCAAAAGGCAGGCTACGGCGCGTCCCTCAAGGAAGGTGACAGCAGACAAGCCGCGCAGAGCACAACCGCGGCCGACGCGCTCGCAGATAAGGAGTCCCCTGCCCTTCTGAAGCGATTGATCGCATCTGTGATCTTCATGCTTCCTCTCATGTATCTTTCCATGGGTGGTGTCATGTGGGGCTGGCCGCTTCCTTCCTTCATCAAGGATCACCCCATGACCGTGGGACTCCTCGAGCTTTTGCTCACCACCGCCGTCATGGTCATCAATCAGAAATTCTTTATCAACGGTATCCGCGGGCTTCTGCACCTATCTCCCAATATGGATACGCTGGTCTCCCTCGGCTCGGCGGCCTCCTTTGGCTACAGCGTGTACATCCTGCTCGCCATGTCCGCAGACCTGACCGTCGGACAGCTTGATGCCGCATACCACGCGCTCCACGGACTGTATTTTGAATCCGCCGCCATGATCCTTACCCTCATCACGGTCGGAAAGCTGTTGGAAGCGCGCGCCAAGGGAAAAACCACCAATGCCCTCAAGAGCCTGATGTCGCTTGCTCCCGAGACCGCAACTCTGCTTCGGGACGGCAAAGAGATCACCGTGCCCATCACAGAGCTTCGCCCTGGGGACACCTTCATCGTCCGCCCCGGAGAGCGCATTCCTGTGGACGGCCGCGTGACCGAAGGACATAGTGCCGTGGACGAATCCGCCCTGACGGGAGAAAGCCTCCCTGTGGACAAGACCGTCGGCGACAGCGTTTCTGCCGCCACTGTCAACCAATCCGGCTATCTTGTCTGTGAGGCGACCCGCGTCGGCGAGGACACCACGCTGTCTCAGATCATCCGCATGGTCAGCGATGCCGCCGCGACCAAGGCCCCCATCGCCAAGCTGGCCGACAAGGTCTCGGGGATCTTTGTTCCCGTTGTCATGGGAATCTCACTCATCACCCTTGCCGTTTGGCTCATCGTCGGCGAAACGGTGGGTTACGCGCTGGCGAGGGCGATCTCGGTACTGGTCATCAGCTGTCCCTGCGCGCTGGGTCTTGCCACCCCCGTGGCCATCATGGTGGGCAGCGGCGTGGGCGCAAGACACGGCATCCTGTTCAAGACCGCCGCCGCACTGGAGGAAACGGGGCGTGCGGAAATCGTGGTACTGGACAAAACGGGTACCGTCACCGAAGGAAAGCCGCAGGTCACAGACATTCTTTCCGCTCGGGACGGCGAAGAAAACGCCATGATGCAACAAGTCATCTCGCTGGAATCCATGAGCGAGCATCCTCTGTCCCGCGCGATCTCAGCATGGGGAGAGGAGGCCGCGATCTCGCCGCTCCCCGTTCAAGACTTTACGATCCTGCCCGGCAAGGGCTTACAGGGAACCGTTGACGGCCACATAATCTTCGGTGGAAACCGAACCTTTATCCAAACGCACGCCGCTATTCCCGCAACCGCGGATGCCGCCGCAGACACATGGGCAAAGCAAGGGAAAACGCCCCTGTTTTTTGCAAGGGACGGAAAATTTCTCGGCATCGTAGCGGTGGCCGACACCCTCAAGGAAGACAGCGCCCAAGCCATTCAGGAGATGAAAGAGTTGGGTCTGCATATTGTTATGCTGACGGGCGACAACCGCCGCACCGCCGAGGCCGTTGCCCTGCAGGCCGGTGTGGACGAGATCGTGGCAGACGTTCTGCCCGACGGAAAGGAAGCCGTCATCAAAGCACTACAATCCCATGGGAAGGTGCTCATGGTGGGTGACGGCATCAACGACGCCCCCGCCCTGACGCGTGCTGACGTGGGCATGGCCATCGGCGCTGGAACCGACGTAGCGGTAGATGCCGCCGATGCAGTGCTGGTGCACGGATGCTTATCCGATGTGACCGCCGCCATCCGCCTCGGCCGTGCGACCCTGCGCAATATCAAGGAAAACCTGTTCTGGGCCTTCATTTATAACGTTGTGGGCATCCCGCTTGCGGCAGGCGTATGGATCCCTCTGTTCGGTTGGGAATTGGCGCCCATGTTCGGTGCCGCCGCCATGAGTCTTTCCAGCTTTTGCGTGGTCAGTAACGCCCTACGATTGAATCTGGCGCGCATTCGCTCCCCCAAGGCTTATCGCCGCAAGAAAAAATTGCAGGCTCACTTATTACAGCAGTCTGAAAACAATACACACGTACAACAAGAAAGAGAGGAACAAAGCATGGAAAAGATTTTGAAGATCGAGGGGATGATGTGCCCCCGCTGTGAAGCACACGTCAAAAAGGCTCTGGAGGCCATCGAAGGTGTTGTATCCGCAACCGCGGATCATACCACCGACACCGCCAAGGTGACGCTGTCTTCCCCCGTAGACAATGCCGTACTCAAGGCAGCCGTGGAAGCGGAGGACTATACCGTTCTCGATATCCAATGACAAAACAAAGGAGAAACCCGCATGGGTTTCTCCTTTATTTTGCAACAATAAAAACAATCCTCGTACAAATCGTTACTTTATTGTGAATAAACGCGTTGTACTGTTGACTTTCCCGACTTCTTCCGATATAATATGAATGATTTCATTATGCAAGAAAGGAGATGGTATCGAAATCATGGACAGTAGCGGTAGTAAAACCGATAGTAGTGACGGAAACTGTAATTGCGTGTATGCAAGCCCTTATATTCATATGTGTCGGGCGTGCCTGTTTTGCTATGGATGGAACAGGTAGGCCTTTTTGCGTCGTTTTTCAGGAAAACGACGGCTAAAAGGATCAAATTCATCCGCAATTTTCGCTTTCATCATCATCACATAAGGAGTTATCTTTTAAAATGGATCACCATATAATTTATATCATCATCATGTCCTTCTGTCTCATCATGTCGGCATATTTCTCTGCCACCGAGACCGCCTTCTCTACCATGAGTAAAACGCGCATGAAGGCACTGGCCGAAAAGGGCAACAAGCGCGCCGCTTTGGCCGTCAAGCTGTCTGAAAAATTCGACAAGCTGCTCTCCACCATCCTCATCGGCAATAACATCGTTAACATCCTGCTGGCTTCTTTGGGCACGCTGGTATTCGTAGACCTGTTCAATAACAATCAGGAATTGGGCTCCTCCGTCTCCACCGCCGTTATCACCGTGGTGGTACTTTTGGTGGGCGAGATCACCCCCAAGACCGCAGCCAAGAACCGTCCCGAGGGCTTTGCTATGTTCTCTGCCCCCATCATTCAGTTCCTTATCTGGATCCTTACCCCCATCAGCTTCCTGTTCAACCTGTGGCAGCTGCTCGTGGGTAAGATCGTCCGCAAGGATGAAGATGCCAAGACCTCGCAGGAAGAGCTGCTTCTGATCGTGGACGAGGTAGAGCAGGAAGGCAGCATCGACAACGACGAGGGCGATCTGCTCAGAAACGCCATTGAGTTTACCGAAAGGAAAGCCGAAGATATCCTCACCCACCGTGTGGATCTTGAGGGTATTCCCCGCGATGCCACCAAGGAAGAGGTCGCCGAGAAATTCGCAGAGACCCGCTTCTCCCGTCTGCTCGTATATGAAGACAGCATCGACAAGATCACGGGTGTCATCCACCTCAAGGACTTCTATACCAAGAACGGTATCATCGAGGAAGAGCTGGAGACCATCATCACACCTCCCGTTTACATCCACAAAACCGAAAAGATCAACGAGCTTCTGAAGCTTTTGCAAACCAATAAATCCCACATCGCCGTGGTGCTGGACGAATACGGCGGCACCTTGGGCATCGTCACCATGGAGGATATCCTCGAAGAGCTGGTCGGCGACATCTGGGATGAGCACGACGAGGTCGTGGAGGAGATCGTACAACTCGACGAAATGACCTACCGCGTGGATTGCAATACGGGTCTCAACACCTTCTGCGACGAGTTTGACGTGGACATTGAGTCCGAAAGCGCTACCTCCGTCAGCGGTTGGCTGATGGAAGTCCTGGATAAGCTTCCCGTCATCGGCGACAGCTTCTCCTTTGAGCATCTGGATATTCAGGTGACCGAAACCGATGACCACCGTCCCACCTACATCCGCGTCATTGTCAACGAGCCCGAAGACGAGGACGAGGATTCCAAGAAGAAGGACAAGGACGAAAAGGATAAAAAATCCAAAGCTGAAGAACGGGAAAAGGATTCTCTGGGCAGTACCCTTTGATCTCCCCCTTCCAAGAGCGAATGACCGCCAAAGGGTCATTCGCTCTTTGCTTTTCCCACGCTGTCCTTTCCCTCGATTTTCACACAAAAAAGTCACAAAAAAATCATGAATTGCCCTCTTTATCCCCTTGACTTTTGAAGGGGGAAATGATATACTGTTACATATCTTTTGATTTTGAAAAAGCATTGACAGATAAAGAAAATTTAACATTCGCTTAATCTTATGAACGAAGTGTATACGGAGGAAGAAAACAAGTGTTAGTACTGAAAGGCATCAAAAAGGATTACCCCGCCGGCAGCGGTGTCGTCCACGCCCTGCGCGGCATTGACCTGCAGTTCCGCAAATCGGATTTTGTGGCCATTCTCGGCCCTTCGGGTTGCGGCAAAACCACCCTGCTCAACATTGTGGGCGGTCTGGATGGGTATACCGAGGGCGATCTTATCATCAACGGTACGTCTACAAAGCAATACAAGGACAGAGACTGGGACACCTACAGAAACCACTCCATCGGTTTCGTATTCCAGAGCTACAACCTCATTCCTCACCAGACCGTGCTCCAGAACGTTGAGCTGGCGCTGACGCTGGCGGGTGTCTCCAAATCCGAGCGCAAGCAACGTGCCAAGGCGGCGCTGGAGGAGGTTGGCTTGGGCGATCAGCTCTACAAGCGCCCCAGCGAAATGTCGGGCGGACAGATGCAGCGTGTGGCAATTGCGCGCGCGCTTGTCAATAACCCCGAGATCATTCTGGCCGACGAACCCACGGGAGCTTTGGATACCGAGACCAGCGTGCAGGTCATGGAGATCCTCAAGCGTATCTCCCAAAACCGCTTGGTCATCATGGTCACCCACAACCCCGACCTGGCCAACGAATACGCGACCCGCATCATCAATATGCTGGACGGTCACATTTTGAAGGATTCCGCACCTCTCTCGGACGAGGAGATCGCCGCCGAGGAGCGTCGCGTTTCCGAGATTCTCGCCGCCGAAAAGGCCGTCAAGAAGAAAAAGAAGCAACCCTCCATGTCCTTTAGCACGTCCTTCATGCTCTCCCTGAAGAACCTGTTTACCAAAAAGGGGCGCACCGCCCTCACCTCCTTTGCGGGCTCCATCGGTATCATCGGTATCGCCCTCATCCTGTCTGTTTCCCAGGGTACCACGGCATATATTGACTACGTGCAGGAAACCACTCTGTCCTCCTATCCCCTGACCATTCAGGAGCAGACGCGTGACTTCTCTGCCATGATGAGTGCGATGACCGAGGTGCAGGAATCTGCGGAAGCCGAAAGAGATCCCAACCTCATTTATGTGGACGACTCCATGGGCACCATGATGGGTGCCATGAGCGCTACGACAAAAAACAATCTTGAAAAATTCAAGGCGCATATCGACGCAAACTACGATAGCCTGAAGCCCCACCTTTCCGGCATTCAGTACACCTATGATTTTGACCTGCAGGTCTTTACCGCTGACGGTAAAACTCAGGTAAGCCCCACCACCATTTTTGACAACATGGGCTCTGCCTTCTCCAGCATCACCGAGCTGATGGATGCCTCGGGTATGTCGGGCATGATGAGCATCATGTCCGAAATGATCGACAATCAAGCGCTTCTGGAGCGTCAGTACGACGTGGTCGCCGGCGAATGGCCGGATGAGGCCAACGAAATCGTACTGGTCATCTCCAAGGATAACCAGATCAGCAAAATGGCGCTGTATATGCTGGGCATTCTGGATCAGGGCGAGCTGGAAGAGATCATGAAGAATCTCATGCAGAACGGTGAATATGACACCACCCCCATCGAGCCCTTCGAGTTTGAAGATTTCCTCGGAATGTCCTTCCGTCTGCTGAATACTTCGGATTTCTACGAGGCAACCAACAGAACCTACACGGTAAACGGCACCGAGTATCCCATCTGGCGTGACCTCCGCAACGATGTATTGACTTACGATCAACCCACTTTTGTCAACGAACACGGCATCGAGCTCAAGATCTCGGGCATCATCCGTCCCGCCAAGGGCACGTCCGCCACGGCCATCACCACCAACGTCGCCTACACCAAGGCACTCACCGACCTCATTCTGGACATGAACACCAAGAGCGAGGTCATCCGTCAGCAGAAGGAAACCCCCGAGCACAACGTACTGACAGGTCTTGAATTCGAGCGCACCGTCTATACCCCCGAAACCATCGGCGACCTCGTGTCCAAGATCGACGATGCCACCATGGAGCAGTTCTACGCCATCATGACCCAAGAGATCATTGATAACCCCGAGTACAATGAAATGCTCAAGGTCAAGGATGCCATGTCCTTTGTGCAGTTCTATATGCTCATGTCCGGGGAGCAGCAATCCGCCCTCATGACAAAGATCCTGCAAGCAGCACAGGCAAGCGGTGCCGACATGACCGCGTTGCTCGCAACCCTTAACTCCATGAATCCCACCATTGAGATCACACAAGACAACCTCATCGCGCTCCTGCCCAGCTTGGGGCTTGAGACCGAATATGTTGCCCTCATGGGTATGAGTGCCGAGCAGGTCGCACAGGCACAAAACACCACCGTCAAGGATCTGGCCGCTGCCATGGGTCTCCCTGTCGAGCAGGTCACCCAAATGCTGACGGTTCCCGGCCTGATTGATCTGGCGGGCGAAGATGTCATGAACGCCATTTACGAGGGCATGACCGAAGAAATTCTGAACATGACGGTCAACGAGGACGTATTCCTCGCGATCCTCGGCACCATGAACGCCGAGGATGAGACCTTCAAGACCTTGGAGGAGACCCTTTACAGCATGGCACCCGAGATCGATGCCACGCTGGATTCCAACCTCAAGCTCTTGGGCGACGCAGAAAAGGCTAAGCCCGCATCCATCAATTTCTACCCCATCGATTTTGAATCCAAGGATGCCATCGTCAACTTCATCGACGACTATAACGACGCCGCCGAAGAGACCGACAAGCTGAAATACACCGACATGATGGGTCTTCTCATGTCCTCTGTCACCACCATCATCAATGCCATCACCTATGTGCTGATCGCGTTCGTTTCCATCTCCCTCATCGTATCCGCCATCATGATCGGTGTCATCACCCTCATCTCGGTACAGGAAAGAACCAAGGAGATCGGTATTCTCCGCGCCATTGGTGCCTCCAAGCGCAACGTTTCGAGTATGTTCAATGCCGAGACCATGATCATAGGCTTTACGTCAGGTCTTCTCGGTGTCGTCGTAACATACCTGCTCTGCATCCCCATCAACCTGATTTTGAACGCTTTGACGGGCATTGCACAGCTCAAGGCCGTCCTGCCCCTCGGCGCTGCTATTATCCTGATTGTCATCAGCGTGCTTCTCACCCTCTTTGCGGGTATCATTCCTTCGAGAAGTGCCGCCAAGAAGGATCCTGTGGTTGCTCTGCGCACCGAATGATCCCATTGGTCATCATACAAAAAGCTCCCCTGCCGCTTGGGCGGCAGGGGAGCTTTCATAATATCATAAGGTCACGCTTCGGACTCAGTCTCTTCGGGTGCGGGCTCCTCAAAGGGCTTCCATGCGTTGATCAGACGGATCTTTTCATGATCGGTCGCCCCATATTCCACCGTCAGCTTTTGACCGGCGGTCACAAGAATGAGGCTTTCATCATCGGAAAGCATACCCTTATAGACGATACCGTCCTCGGCTGTGATATACACAACGGAGTTGCCGTCCA
Source organism: Clostridia bacterium (assembly GCA_017621695.1). Taxonomy (GTDB): domain Bacteria; phylum Bacillota; class Clostridia; order Oscillospirales; family CAG-272; genus CAMEON01. The sequence goes on along the minus strand of JAGASP010000025.1, from coordinate 2,198 downwards.
GAGTCGCAAGACGTACGTCCACCACCGTGATATCGGCACTTTCCGTCTCCACAACGGGCTTTTCTTCCTCCAAGTCAGAAATCTCGCCTCGATCCATAAGAAGCTGCAAATAAGCCTCCTTGGCATCCTGCTGGCTGACACCCGTAGCCACGATATTGGGAGTTTTCACATTCACGAGCGCGTACAGCATCACATAGCCGTTCTGATCCTTGAGCACCATGATATAGGTAGGCTGGCCTTTCACGTTGATAAGGGACGGGAAGGAGGCAACGTAGCCCTTTTCCTGCACCTTACCTTCGGCGGCACCCATAGCAGAATATTCCTCAGCACCGATGACAGGATAGTACTTGTATTCGCCCGTACGCGCGTTGGAAATGATAAATCCGATATTGGATTCGTCGCTGGTCACAGAGGTAACGCCCGTGAAATACCATACGTCGTCACCGATAACGATATAGCCGTAATCCTCGGTGGTCTGCTTACAGTTCTTTTGGCCGAACACAGAGTTCCAGAAACCGCCGGACAGCATACCATACCAGTCGTATTTTTGACAAGCCAGCGAACCATCGTATACGTTATCCAGCCATGCGGGCGCTTTATCCACAGAATAGAGCTCGGAGGAGCCGTCACAGGGATTGAAGATAATGACTTCATTCACATCCATTGCGCCAAAGATACCCACGCGAGGCTTCGTGCAAGACACGATGAAGAAGGGATTGCCATCATCATCTACCTCAAAGTTCACGGTAGAGAAGATCTTCGTAGGATAGGAGAAGCGAAGCTTACGCATCAGGTCGTCGGAGAGGAAACCGCTGTCCACATAGCGCATAGGCTGATCCAGCTTGATATAGTCGGCGTTATTGTTGACAGGGTCTACCATCACGTAGCCGGGAATGCCGTTTTCCATGTTGTTGAACCAGCGGAAAATATCCACGTATTCCAGGTTGGCAACCTTTTTAGGGGTACCACGGTAGTTGATCTGGTTATAATCGCCACTCAGATCATACTGAGAGACCACATCAGACAATGCGCCCAGCGTACGGTTGCCGAGAATGGCAGCAGACTGCCCGTCCATCAAGGAAATATTCGTGACTGTATTGGTTTCAGGCATATCCTCGCTGAACACAGCTTCCTGCACATCGATCACCGTCGCATATTTTTGCGCGTTGAAGAAGGTGGAGGAGATGATAGATCCCAGAATCAGAACCGCCAGCGGAACAGCCGCAACGATCAGAAAAATTTTATTGACCTGCGGTTTGGAAACAGTTCCCTTTTTGCCAACAGATATTCCCTTGATAACGCCCAACGGGATGCTGTAAAAGCAGATGACCAACAAAAGATACAGCCAGAAGTCCGTAGAATACAGGTTCAGAGGCGGCAACATGATATAATATGACAGTGCCGTCAACGCCGTACCGATCAATACGGCTAAGATGATACGGGTTTGTTTTTTCATTGTAAAAATCCTTCCTTTCCTTGGATATATGTATTATAGCACAACTCTTCGAAGTTGTCAAGTGATTGCGTGAAAAATTCTATAGATTTTTTATTTCAGATATGGATGCAACTCTATGCGCAGCGCTTCCATGATCCGCGCCCAAGCAGGAAAGAAGAGACAAAAGGCAATCACAGTCAGTGCCAAGGCAACGCACAGGATGAGCGTTTTGCGCTCGACCAGATGGAAACGGCGGAAGCACCACCAAAGAATACATATGCAAGCTACGAGAGCCATAAAACCGCAGATCGCACAAAACGGAGCAAAATAGGGGTGGCGTTCGGAGCTCATAAAGAGGAGGTTTGACATACAATAAAAGCCCAAAGCGCCCGCCATGCCTAACAAAATGCCGCACAAAAGGGGGTTGATCTGTAAAAATACCGATGTTTTTTGAGAAGTGGTCATATTGTCTCCTTTCTATGAGAGCGTGACGCTGTCCGAAGTGAAGGTGCATCACCCAAGAAGATGTTGGTCTTGTAAATTGTTGTTTGCGGGCAGTGCCCGCGGCCATTGCTCGCGTGACACTCTCCAAGGCGAGGGTGCATCACCCGATGGGCGGTATTACGGTAAATTGTTGTTTAGCGGAGAATTAACGAAAACCCGTAGGGGCGACCCTATGTGGTCGCCCGTCGTCCCGACATCGACAAAACCCTTGTGGGTCAACAATCTTTTTGGCGGGAGGCCACACAGGGCCTCCCCTACG
>JAGASP010000024.1 GCA_017621695.1 Clostridia bacterium | reverse complement strand
GCGGGAGGCCACATAGGGCCTCCCCTACGGCTAAGTTGGTCATAAGCCCATAAACAACAATTTACAAGGCCAACATTCTGTCGGGTGATACACCGCCGTTGCGGAGGGCGTCACGCGATATTGGCCGCGGGCACTGCCCGCAAACAACAATTTACAAGACTAACATCTTTTCGGGTGATGCCCTTCCGCCAAGGAGAGTGTTACGCGAGTCAAAGCCCCACCGCAGGTGGCGCCGCACTGCGGCAAGCAACAATTTACCATAAGAAAGGATTATATGATTATGTACGACATCATCATCATCGGCGCGGGTCCTGCAGGTCTGACCTCCGCCGTATACGCAAGAAGAGCCAATAAAAGCGTCCTGCTCCTTGACAAGGGCGTGTTTGGCGGACAGATCACCTTCTCCCCCAAGGTGGAGAATTATCCCGGCTTTGAGAGCATCAGCGGCAGCGAGCTTGCCGACTATATGGTCAGCCAAGCGCTTGCACAAGGTGCTGAGGTGGAGGTAGAGACCGTCACGGGCATTGAGGTCAGTGAGGACGGCCGCGTCAAAACCGTAGTCACCGAGGACGGAAACCGCTTTGATGCCTTGTCGGTCATCATCGCCACGGGTGCGCGCCATCGCCATCTGGGACTTCCCAACGAAGAAAAATTCATCGGTGACGGCATCTCCTTCTGTGCCGTCTGCGACGGTGCCTTCTACATGGACAAGACCGTAGCCCTCATCGGCGGCGGCAACTCCGCTCTGCAGGAAGCCATTCTGCTGTCCGAGACCTGTAAGAAGGTCTTTGTCGTGCAGAATCTTGATTATCTCACGGGCGAGCAACAGTTGCAGGATATTCTGGCAACCCGAGAGAACGTGGAGATCATCACGGGTACGGTTGTCAAGGAGATCCCCGACGGAGACGTGCTGTCCTCCATTATCATCGAAAAGACCGTCGACGGTACGACCCGAAAGCTGGACATTGACGGTATGTTCGTGGCCATCGGTCTGATTCCCGAAAACGAGGCATTCGCTTCGGTCATGGCGTTGGATAAGTGGGGCTACGCCGATGCGGGCGAGGATTGCCTCACCGCCACCCCCGGCATTTTCGTCGCGGGTGACTGCCGCCGCAAAGGTGTCCGTCAGGTGACCACCGCTACCGCCGACGGCGCGGTGGCTGCTGTGGCCGCTTGTCGGTATGTGGATGGGTTTTAAAAAGAACGAGGGGCGTTGCCCCCTACCCCGCACGAAACCTTTTCGAGAAAGGGTTTCGTAACTTCCCGGAGCTTTAAATAGAAAAAGAAATTTCTGAAAGCGCTGTCGCCCATAAATCAAGAGAAGTTTTTAAAAGTAACCTTTAATTATACTCCCTAACACAAACTCCCCCGCATACGGCCTTCCGTATACGGGGGAGCTTTTCTTATTCGATCTTCACATCAAATCAAAACGATCACCGTCAGCACAACAGCCAGCAGTAGCCACAAAGCCGCCAAGCCTGCCACGACGTACCAGCGTCTCGGATGGCTCATCTTTTTAGAGTGGGCGAAGGCCAAGCCGATCGTCAGGGGCGCTATGGGGAGGAGGTATCCTGCGAAAACGACAAGCACCCAGAAGGCATCCTCCAGATTTTCATAATAATCGTCCTCATAGGCGACCTCGTACTCATAGGTTGAGCGCAGATTGTAGCCCTCGGTTGTGGAGGCAACAATCTCCTTGGCGAGTGCGGGGGACAGCATGGAAAGGGTCACGCTTCCCTGCCGATAGGAGAAATACCCGTCAGCATCAAAATGCGAATTGTCGAGCTTTTTATAGTCCGCAAAGCCATAGGTGCCGTCATCAAAACAGTAGACCGTCCCCAGATGGGTAATCAGCATCCCACTCTCGTCGAAGAGACGCAACTCAAGCTTGGGAAGATTCTTAAGTAGCGTCACGTCGCAGGTCACGGACTCGGCGTTTTCATCCGAGAGCAACGCATCCGCGACATCCTCCGACAGATCGTAAAAGATATCCGACGCACGGAAATCCCAGGTGTCTCCTGTGGGCATACGAAGGACGTAGCGACCACTCTCGCCGTTCAGGTAGGCTTGCATCTCGGAGAGCATATCTTCACGGCAATAATAGTAGGTCTCACCGCCGAAATAGGTCACCCCGATGAGATATCCGCCTTGCTCCGTGCTGAAAACCGAGCCTGACGCTTCATAACCCTCGGGAGCGTTGGCGTATTGATACATGGGCGCCAGCGGGAATTTTTCATACCCGACAGGCAATTCGATCCGCTCATAGACCACGCCGTCTCCGCTGATTCTTTGATATCGGTTATCCAACACCTTCCACGTCACACCGAAAGAGCTTTCGCTTGCTCCTACAAACAGGCACAGGGTCGATACAGTCAGGAGCGTGATGAGAACGAGCGCAAGGAGCTTGAAAGCGAAAAATCGGGAGGCTTGTTTTACAGAAATACGTTTCATATGCGTCTACCTCCTTCAGGCCAGATTGAGCTTTCGCTCGATCAGATGCAGGGCCACGAAATGATAGATCGCGGCAACCGTTGCCAAGAACAGAACTACGATCATCCCCGTGATTGCTACCGAGGCGCATTGCTGCTGCAGGGATAGCTTAGAGAGCATAAGGGTAAAGCTGGCAAGCGGGGAGGCGGAGAACAGCATAAAGAACTGCGACACAAAGGAAATGCCGTAATTCATACCGAGATACAGTCCCACAGCGCACAGAACCTTGTGTTTTTTTGCGATCACAGAGCCCATGGTGATGGCGAGATGGAACAGTCCGATATTGCAAAGCGACAGCGCCACGAGGATCAGCAAAAGCTCCAGGGCGTACAGGATCAGCCAAGCCCCGACGTTTTGCCAAAGGAAGCCCACTCCCTCGCCGATAAAATCAAAAACGATGGGGTTGACAAACTGTGCAACCTCCTGAGAGGTAGGGATCAAGAGCAAGAGAATGCAGGCAGACAGAACCGTTACAACAGCGTTGCCGGCACTCCAGATAAAGGCACTCAATACTTTGGAAAGATACAGCTTTTGACGCGGCACAGGCAGTGTAAATGTCAGGTATCCGCGGTCGCTGAAAAAGTGCTTATAGTAATGGAGATAGCAGATGATGGGGGTAACGATGAAGAGTCCGACCCATAGGATCACGAGAGTCATGATAGCAAAAAACATCATAAAGCCCAGCACGACCACAGCAGAGTCATCATTCTCGGGTCTTTCCAGCAGAGTGCGCACGAGTAATGCCGTGATCAGGGACATCACAGGCACGGATGCGGCCAACGGCACCCAAATGCGCCAGACAGCATCCAGGTCATATCTCAATAGCTTGCGTAGCATCTGAACACCTCCTTAAAGAGTTCATCCAGGGATTTGCCATGGGTGGCGCGCACCTCATCGGCGGTTCCCGACAAAAGCACCTGTCCGCCGTAGCCGAGGAAGGCAAACTCGTCTAGAATGGGTTCAACGTCGTGGATGAGGTGGGTCGTGATGATGACGGCCGCCTCGGGATTGTAATTTCCGATGATGGTCTGTAAAATGTAATCTCTCGCCGCAGGGTCTACGCCCGCGATGGGTTCATCCAAAAGATAAAGCTTGGCGCGGCGAGCCATAACCACCACGAGCTGCACCTTTTCCTTCATGCCTTTGGACAGGGTAGACATCCGTGCGTTGGGGTCAATGTTCATATCCGCCAGCATCTTGAGCGCAATTTCGCGGTCAAAATCCTCATAAAAATCAGCAAAATAATCGAGCAGGTGGCTGACCTTCATGCTCGGGGTCAGATACGTGCGCTCGGGGAGATAGGAGATCCATTTGTTGCTTTCCTCGCTCCGAAGCTCACCGCAGATGTAGATCTCTCCGCTATCGGGGGTCAGAAGCCCTGCGATCATCTTGATCAATGTGGACTTTCCACATCCGTTGGGGCCCAAAAGGCCCACGATCTTGCCACCCGACAATCGAATGTTCAAGCGGTTCAGGACGGGCACGCCCTGTCGATAGCTTTTGCAAATATCCTGGCAGGCCAATACAGGTGTTGTCATGTTGCATCCTCCTCCTTCGTGTGTTGCATAAACGTGATGAATTCTTCCCTTGTGATTCCCAAAGACAGAGCCTCTGAAAGAAGCCGTTCCATGGTTTCTTTGTGCATGGTCTCCCGTGCGCGTCGAAGCACCGTTTCGTCTGACGTAACGAAGCGCCCCGCGGTGGATCTCGTGTAGAGCAGGCCCTCGCTTTCCAGCTCGGTCAACGCGCGCTGCATGGTGTTGGGATTTACTGCAGCTTCAAGGGCGAGCTGACGCACAGGAGGGATCTGCCCATCGGCAGGGTATTTCCCTTCCAGAAGCTCTGCACGCAAGTGGCTGACGATCTGGCGGTAGACGGGCGTGTCGCCTCGGAATTGCCAGGCCATAGGTTCACCTCCTTGTATGATTGTACTAATACAATCATACAACAATTCTATGTGTTTGTCAAGGGGTTTAGGCAATATTTTTGGAGAAGTGAGATAAATTGTTGTTTGCGGGCAGTGCCCGCGGCCAATATCGCGCAACACTCTCCAAGGTTAGGGTGTATCACCCGATGGGAAGTGCAACGGTAAATTGTTGTTTATCTTCCTATCAACTTTCTTTCCGTGGCGAAAGAAAGTTGCAAAGAATCGCCACCAAAGGCAGAACCTACGGTTCTCCTCTGGACTCCAACTCCCTCGTGACGCACGCCGCTCCCCGATAGGGAGTGGAGCGGCTATCGCGTGTGCTGTGTCAGCCAACGCCGACAGCCCGCCCCTGCGGCGGAGCGCCTTGGGGCTCATCAAAAAGCCGTTTGAAAATCTCTTGTTGGTCAAACCGTAATCTTGTACGAGCTGCGTCCGTGAACCCACAGTTCTGACAGCGAACGGAAACGGGATACTGATTTTTCACAAAAAACGATAACGCTGGCAAGAGTTTTTTATATACACGTAGTTTTCTACCGTACATGATCTTACCTCGAAAGGTCAGAGCGGTAGCTTCAACATTTGAAGAAACACTTGGAACAATTTGACCAACTTCCCACCTGTCAACCAGCGCGGCATGAGCCCCAAGGCGCTCCGCCGCAGGGGCGGGCTGTCGGCGTTGGCTGACACAGAACACGCGATAGCCGCTCCACTCCCCTATCGGGGAGCGGCGTGCGTCACGAGGGAGTTGGGTTCTTAGGGAGAACCGTAGGTTCTGCCCTGAGCGGCGC
>JAGASP010000023.1 GCA_017621695.1 Clostridia bacterium | reverse complement strand
GCGCTCAAGGCCGCCCCCGAAACCGCCGGCCATCATCATAGGGTTCAGGGGGCTTCGCCCCCTGAACCCCCATCGGTCATCCGACACCCGAGAGGTGTGGGGTTTACCCCGCTAAACAACAATTTACCGCATACTGCCCATCGGGTGATGCGCCTCCCATACGGAGAGTGTCACGCGATATTGGCCGGCGGCACTGCCGCCTAAACAACAATTTAGCAATGTGCGAATAAATTCAGGGGAGGAGCCAAAGTTCCTCCCCTGTTTCATCATAGGGAACTTTTAAAAATACAGTCAGGAAAAATATACCGTCTTTCCCGTCCGTGCGGATTCGTACACCGCCGACACCAGGCGTACCGCCTTGATCGCATCTTCGGGCATGACCTCGGGATTGCGTCCGTCCCGAACTGCCAGGATCATATCTTCGACAACGTGAGCGTGGCCAAACAGGCGCTCGGGTTCGCGCAAAGAAACACCCAGATTTCCTTCACCGTAAAGTGCCAGCATCCGCTCTTCCTCTGCTTCGGGATCGGGAGCATCCTTCATTTTCCACGCACGGAGTACATCGGCGTCGGCTTCCACCGATCCGCCCGTACCGTACAGCATGATCTCGGTAGAAATGCCGGGATAGGCACAGGTGGTACTGACAAAGGTTGCCGCCGCGCCGTTTTTGAATCGGATCAGGGAGGCTGTCATATCCTCGGTTTTGATGTTGTGGTTATAAATCCCCGCCGTGGAGGTCACGGATGCAACGTCCCCCATCAGCCACAGCATGAGATCCACGGTATGCACGGCCTGGTTCATGAGCGAACCGCCACCGTCCATCTCCCACGTTCCCCGCCAGCCGCCGTTGTCATAGTAGGACTGTTCCCTGTACCACTTGACTCCAAACGTACCGAGAAAAATGTTTCCCAATCTGCCACTGTCCACCGCTTCACGGATGGGATACATATCCGCGTTGAAGCGGTTCTGATGCACGACACCGCAGGTCATTCCCGTGCGAACACGAGCGTCTTCAATGAGGGCGGCGCGTTCGGGGGTAATATCCACAGGCTTTTCCACCAGTACGTGCTTCCCTGCCTCCATGGCGCGCACCGCAAAATCAGCGTGCATGGCCGAAGGGAGGCATATGCTGATGATATCCACACGGGGATCACGGATGAGCTCATCAAAATCGAGGTAGGCTGTTGCCTCAGGATAGCGTTCCTTGGCCTTTTCCAGCCGGATAGCATCCACATCACATACAGCAACAAGCTCTGCGTTGGGGGATTCATGCGCGGCATCTGCGTGTGCCATGCCAATGCCGAGACCCAGCACGGCGTATCCTATGGTTTTATTTTTCATAACGGTGCCCTCACTGTCGGTAAATGTATATAAAGATGAAAAAATTTGCGTTATCCGTGAAGTACGGGTATATCCGTAAACATCACTTCGGGTATTTCATAGCCGTCGCTCTCAAACACCACGATCTCGTTGTCTCCCTCACGGAGGAGCTGCGCGGGCACGTACAGGGTCTTCTGAGGCCCCGCGGGGTTAAAGTAGCGGCCGATATTGAAGCCGTTGACAGTCACAAAGCCCTTGGTGAAGCCGTCGAGCTTTACGTAGGTGTCGCAGGGCGCACCCTCTACTGTCAGAATCCCTCGCAGGAAAGCGGGAACCGTGCCGCTCTGTAAAGCCTCGCCGTAGGTCAGCCCGCCAAGGTCGTCCATGGTCAGGGGGTACATCTCCCAGCCGTAGTGGAATCGCTGACCCAAGCGCACGCCGCCGAGGATGCCCTTGCGATCCATGAGCTTGATGCCGTAATTCACGCGCCCCATGTTCTCCACCAGGATATCCAGGGTGGCAGTCTCGCCGAAGTCCAGACGCATACGGATGGAATCGTTTCGGCGACTCCGCTCCTTGATGCCCACCTGCTTGCCGTTGACGTAGAAGATGGCGCGGTCGTGGATATCCCCGCAGAACAGCTCCAGCTCCTCGAAGGGACCCTTCAGCTCGGTGCGGTAGAGGATGTAGCCGAAGTCCTGATCCAGCTCCTCCATGGTCTTGGGGAAGGCGGCGCGAACAGGGGTAGACAGAGAGCCGAGACTATCAAAGAGGGGCGCGGATTCGGTCAGCTTGACCTTGCCGTAGGCCTTTTTGGTAGAGTTCTTCACCGCGACTTCGGGGGCCTTGACCCCCGTTCGCTCCTCGATGACCCGCTTGGCGGTCTCGTAGAGAGGGGTGGTGTCCCCCGCCTCGGTGAGGAAGGCGGCGTAATCGTAGCTGGTGACGGTGGGCTGGTACTGCTCACCCGTGTGGTTGGCGCCGTTCCAAAAGGCGAAGTTGGTGCCGCCGTGGAACATATAGATGTTGAAGGAGGCGCCCAGATCGAAGAAGCGGTTCAGCTCCCCCGCAATGTCTTCCGGGCTTCGCTGGGCGCGTCCCTCCTCGTACCAGTGGTCGAACCAACCGCACCAGAACTCCCCGCACATGAGGGGGCGATCCTTTTGAAACTCGTTGAGCGTGAGGATCTGATCCACGTAGGAGCCGAAGTTGGCCACCGCCAGCACGTCGGGCAGAGTACCGCCGCTGAGCATCCAACGGGCGGTGCCGTCGGAGGTAAAGAGGGTGCAGTCGATGCCGTTCTCGCGGTAGATATCCACCACCTTTTGGAGGTAGACCTTGTCGTCGCCGTAGCTGCCGTACTCGTTCTCCACTTGCACCATGAGGATATTGCCGCCATTGGTGCAGAGGTGGGGACGGAGGCGGGAGAGCAGCTCGCGGTAATAGGGTTTGACTTTTTCGAGATAGAGGGGATCGTCACAGCGCAGAGCCATGTGGGGGTATTTCAAAAGCCATGAGGGCAGACCGCCAAAATCCCACTCGGCGCAGATGTAGGGGCCGGGACGGACAATAACGTTGAGATCCAGCCGCTCCGCCGTCTCGATGAACCGCTCGATGTCCAGGATACCCGAGAAGTCGAACTGACCCTCATGCCGCTCGTGGAGGTTCCAGCAGGTGTAGGTCTCTACGGTGTTGAAGCCGCAGGCCTTGAGCTTGGTCAGGCGATCCTCCCAGCACTCGGGGAGGGTGCGGAAGTAGTGGATGGCGCCCGAGATGACGGTGTAGGGTTGGTCATTGAGATAGAAATTCCCATCGCGGTAGGTGAAGGATTTTTTCATGTGTGTATCTCCTTTTTAGGGAAAGTAAATTGTTGTTTACGGGCGTATGACCAACATGGCCGTAGGGGAGGCCCTGTGTGGCCTCCCGCCAAAAAGATTGTTGACCCACAAGGGTTTTGTCGATGTCGGGACGACGGGCGACCACATAGGGTCGCCCCTACGGG
>JAGASP010000022.1 GCA_017621695.1 Clostridia bacterium | reverse complement strand
GGTGCCGGCGCTTCCATCGATAAATACGTGTTTCATATTTGTAGTTTCTCCTACGGGGACAAAAAACACGCCCCCACTTTATATTCAACAGGGTATATTATACCACAACTTCGCAAAAAGTCAAGCCAAATATTCATTTTTTTGCATGAAAATTGCATTTTTGTGCATGAACCCAAATTCCCTCTGCTTTCTCCGACATCTTTTGTTGTTTTCAACAAACACCCTTCTGCCATATGTCTTTCAGGGATAGCTTTCACGTCGTCGCAAGAGCCTTTCAGCAACCTGTCCGCATCCATCGCGGCTCTTTTGCTTGAATTTTTATTCTGTATTTATGCACCATTCATTCACCCAAAGCATTCCGAAATATTTTCGTCTTTGCCTGTAAGATTCTGTACAGGACGGGGACTTATTCAGTAAAGCCCCTTGTATTTCATTTGGCATTGTGCTATAATGAGGGCAATTCCCCGCAAAACAAAAGGAGATCTCACACCATGAAGAAATTTCTGCTATCTCTGCTCGCTTTCTGCTTGCTGTTGTCGGCCGTAGCCTGTACCGCAGATTCCGCAGATACCGCGCAGAGCAGCGACACCGAAGAAAAAAGCGAAGCCGTGACCACATCGGACGGATCCGAGGATCCTCCCCGGGACACGGATCCCGAAGCCATCAAGCGCATCTATGACGATGTCATTACCGACTACAAGACCCTGCTCACCGCTAAGAAAAACGGAGAGGAACTTCCCGTGCTGACCTCAAAGACCATGGACAAGCGGGAGCGCGCCATCGCCGAGGCGCTGTACGGCATTGTGGATGCCTGCAAGGATGCCGAAACCGCACAAAACATGGGCTACGGATATAAGGACATGGACGGCAACGGTTGCCCCGAGCTGATCCTTTTGACCCAATACGCCACCGTCAGAGCCATCTTTACGGTCTCGGACAAAAAGCCGCTTCTCTTGGAGGCCGCTTATGGAGAGAATGGGCACTGCCTCTTCGCTACGAACAACCGTTTCTTCATATCCCGCGAGACCCTGAACGGTAACATTCAGGAAGGCACCACCTACACCTGCCGCGTGCAGGGCAATAAAATGATCTACGACAGTATCTATGGCACGACCTTCGACACCGAAAAGAAGGAGGTCATCGAAAACTTCCAGATCAAAAACGGTGTCCGCACGCCCATCGACAAGGAGACCTACGGCGAGCTGAATCGGGAGTATTATCAGACCTATTCCAATCCGAGCTACAACAACACCGTCAAGCTGCTGCCCCCCCGCATCTACTTCCCCCTGAAGGACAAAACCCCCGACGAAGGCCTGCCCGTGGCGGATTTTTCCAGCTACGCCGCTATCCGAGACACATATATAGCCATTGCTACCTGTCTCGATAAATTCCGCGAAAACCAGTGGGTCTCCGGAGCATACGACAACCTTTTCTCCTTCCCCGACGACACCGCCTACGACTACTACAACCGCCTGCTCTACCTTTCCTCTTGGACGGGAGCCAACATTGGCTACGACGAGATCGACCTCAACGGCGACGGGCAGGACGAGCTGGTCCTCCTGCGCGAGAATTATGCCATCAAGGCCATCTTTACCCAAAAGAACGGCATCCCCGTTTTGGTAGATTCTTTTCCAACCGCATACGCATGGCTGGATGACAAAGGACAAATCCATGTAGACCGCGAGGAATACTACGAGCTGGAATACAGTCTCTATGACTTTACCGAAAGCGGGGATTTCCATCTCGTTTATTCCATCCTTGTGGCCGAGAACGGCAACCGCTACCTGACGAAGAACGGCAAGACCGAGAAGATCTCCTTTGAGGAGTCCTTGGAGATCTACTACGACGATTACTGCCGCTATACCGAGCCCTTTGACCCCAACGAGCATACCAGAAGCGTGTCGAGCCTGACCTATACCCCTCTTTCCGCACCGGAGGAGGATCCCCTCAAGGGTGCCCTCGCGCAAACATGGCACAAATATGCCTCACTGGACAAGACCTCAGGCCGGGAATGGGGCGCGTGGAGCAACACTTACATTACCTTTGAGAACGCAACGGAGTCTCAGATGGACGTAAATCTCAAATACGTTTTCACCTTCAGCTACCCCGATCCCGACAGAGAAAACTATTTGCTGGATGATTCCACCGAGTCTTACCTCAAAGCCACCGTCACCCAAACCGACGGCATCTGGCGCTTCGAGGGAGCCGGTATCAAAGGCAGATTCGAGTTCGGCACTCACTATCTGTGGATGATCATGGAGGAAAGCAGCGATGAGCGCTTCCCTGTGGGCGCACACGGATTTGATGTGTACGAGCCCATGGAATGACAAATCAAGGCGCACACCCAAACTCGGGTGTGCGCCTTCATTTTCCGAAAATCCCGCGTGAATTTTCCCCATCCTCTTGCATTTGCGCGGCTTTTATGGTATGATTAAGTCAACGCATTCCAGATGGAAAGGAAGAAAGCCCTATGAAAAAGCGCGTCATGAATCTTGTCAATTTTGTCCGCGGCTGTGAGCCCCGTCAGCCATGGCAGGATCTTTATACCCCCATCAAGGAGGAGATCGCCATCAACAAGAGCTACGGCTTTGACCACACCGTGCTTTTGCAGTACGATGCCCTCATCCGCCCCGACATGGTGGAGCTGATGAAATCCGAGATGGACGAGCATATGGAGCTCGGCCTGTGGTTCGAGATGGGTCGCCCCCTCGTGGAGGCTGTGGGCATCGAGTGGCGCGGCCGTCCCGGCTATGACTGGGACTGGTTCGTCAATCCCGGTTTTCTGCCCGCATATACCCCCGCACAGCGCGAGGCCATCATCGACGAGGCATTCCGCCTTTTCAAGGAGACCTTCGGGTACTATCCCCGCGTGGCCGGCTCCTGGCTCATCGACATCCATTCCCTCGCCTATATGAGCGACAAATACGACATGGACGCATTCTGCGTATGCCGTGAGCAGTTTGCCGTGGATGCCTACACCCTGTGGGGCGGCTACTACAGCGGCGGCTTCTATCCCTCCCGCCAAAATATGCTCTGCCCTGCCCAGACCCCCGAGGCAGGTATTACGACACCGCTTTTCCGTATGCTGGGTCTTGACCCCATGTACGGCTATGACGAGCAGAAATACACCGACAAGATCTGGGGCTGTCCCACCATGGAGCCCGTATGGGGGCCGGGTGCCAATCCCGACGTGGTGGACTGGTATCTTGACACCTATTACCAAAGCCCCTGCCTGACCCTCTCCCAAATGACCACGGGGCAGGAGAACAGCTTCGGATGGGATATGATCCAGAACGGCTACCGTATGCAGACCGAAAAGATCGCCGCCCTCCGCGATAAAGGACTCATCTCGGTCGAAAAGCTGGGAGAGACGGGTGCGGCTTATCAGAAGGCGCACAAAATCACCCCTGCCTCTGCGCTGTGCGCTACCTCCGACTGGACAGGCGGTGGACATCAGTCCGTCTGGTACAGCTGTGCCAACTACCGCGCCAATCTCTTCCTCCACGAAGGCAAGCTCTTTTTCCGCGACATCACCAAGTTCGACGATGCTTACCCCGAGCGCTATCTCACCGAGGCTTGCACCGCATGGGACGCGCGATACGACAACCTCCCCGTGGTGGACGGCCGTCTTTGGAGCAAGGAAGGGAAAAACAGCGAGCTCGTCATTCCCCGTCCCGTCAAGACCATGTCCTGCATTGAGCGCGAGGATGCTCTGGAGATCAATCTCATTTTCAAGGACGGCTGTCACGGCCTCATCCTCCTGACCCCCCGCCGCATTCTGACACAGGCCTGCGGCAATCTCTTCTACAGCACAGGCGCGCCTGACGCAAGCATTTCCTACGCCGACGGCACCTTCTCCTTTACCTACCGTGAATTCCCCTACACCGTGGATGCCCATGCGGTTGTCATTCCCGAGGCCGACGACTATACCTTGGGCGAGCAAGACGGAAAGATCATTTTGGAGATGACACGATAAACCCCAACGCAATTCCCCGAAAAGAGGCGATATTTTATGCTCATCAATTACCACACCCACACCGTCCGCTGCAACCACGCCGCCAACGTCCCGGATGCCGCTTACGCCGAAGCCGCGCTTGAGGCGGGTCTTCGCGAGCTGGGCTTTGCGGATCACGTTCCCTATCCCTTTGAGGAGCAACATTTCTCGGGGTGCCGTATGCGCTGTGCCGACCTGCCTGATTATATGGCCAGCCTGACTTCCCTCAAGGAAGCCTATGCGGGGCGGTTGGATATCCACATCGGCTTTGAGGCGGAATACTATCCCGACTATTTTGACAAGCTTTTGGATATGCTGGCTCCCTATCCCTGTGAATACTTGATTCTGGGACAGCATTTTATAGGCAACGAGATCGGCGAGCCCTACAACGGCCAGCCCACCAACTCCGCAGAGCGTATGCGCGCGTACGGCGAGCAATGCAAGCGCGCTCTGGCCACGAAAAGATTTTCCTATTTCGCCCACCCCGACGTGCTCCACTTCACGGGAGATGAAGCGGTGTACCGAGAGGTTTCCCGCGATCTCTGCCGTGCCGCCAAGGGTATGGAAATTCCGTTGGAATTCAACCTGCTCGGTTTCATCGAACACCGCCATTACCCTCGCCGTGCGTTTTGGGAGGAGGCTGCCGTTGTAGGAAACGAAGTCATCCTCGGCTGGGATGCGCACTCCCCCAACTGGATGAAACAGCCCGAAAAAGAGGCCGAAGCGCGCGCCTATCTCGAGGCGCTGGGGCTTACGGTTACGGATTCGCTTCGTCTGTTAGATCCTCTGTATGACAGAAAATCCTGAGCTTTCAATAGAAAAGCCTCGCTTGTCGATCGACAAGCGAGGCTTTGTTTTTAGGCCACCTCTAAAAACTCTCTCACTGACGAATCGACGGCACTTTCTTCGGCACTTTTTCACAAAATTCCTTCGCGTAGCTCCTGCTACGCGTGCGGATTTTTGTTCAAATTGCCAAACAAATTGCTCGCCGCTCGTTCAGCGATAGAGTTTTTAGAGATGCCCTTTAGAGATGCCCTTTAGCTTATATTATTTGTTTTCTTCGAGAGAGCTCATCACGGAAACGGTGACTTCCTTCTTGTAGCAAGCAAACATATCATCCACGCCCTCGGGTGCGGTCTTGCGGGTCAGGAGGCTGACCACAGGCACGATGACAAGGCCTACCAGCATTGCCAGCATACCGGCGTTGATGGAAGAGCCGCAGAAGTACGCCAGCACGGGATTTTCAAAGGTGATCTTCAGCACGGCATTGAGCACGAACTGGGTCAGGGTAATGCCGAGACCCGTTGCAAAGGAAACCCAGACGGCGGCCTTGGTGACCTTCTTCCAGAAAAGACCGTACAGGAAGGGAGCTAAGAAGCATCCGGCCAAAGCCCCCCAGGAGATACCCATCAGATCCGAGATGTACAGCTTTTTGGCAAGCTCTGCGTTGCCCACAACAAGAATGGCAATGGCGGCGGCGATGAGGATGGAGACAGCCAGCAGAACGCGCATGATGAGCATGTGGGACTTTTCGCTCTTCTGCTTTTTGGACATAGGAACGACCAGATCCAAGGTGATGGTGGAGGCAGATGTCATGGCCAGCGAAGAGAGCGTGGACATGGACGCTGCCAATACAAGAATCAGCACAAGACCGATGAGCCATGCGCCGCCGTTGCCAAGGCCTTCCTCGATAGCACCCAGCATTGCGGGAATGATGGTATCAAAGGAAGCGGGCGCGGTACCGGCAGCATTCATGGTCACGCTGTCGGCGTACAGACGGCCAAAGCCGCCGAGGAAGTAGCAGCCACCGGCTACGATCACAGCAAACACGGTGGAAATAACGGTACCCTTGTGGATAGCGCCCTCATCCTTGATGGCATAGAATTTGCCGACCATCTGCGGCAGACCCCAAGTACCGAGAGACGTAAGAATGACAACACCCAACAGTTGGAGAGGCTGAGGGCCGAGGAAGGAGGTATAAGCACCGTTGAATTGCGTGCCTGCGGCAGTTTCCACACTGCTTTCGGACAATTTCGCAATTGCCTCGGTCAGTCCGCCGTTGGTACCCAGCATTGCGCCGATCACAGCGATGATACCCACCAGCATGATGATACCCTGGATGAAGTTATTGACAGCAGAGCCCATGTAGCCGCCGATAATGACGTACACACCGGTCAGGACAGCCATGATGATGACCCAGCCCCAGTAGGGTACGCCTGCGAAGGAAGCCGAGAAGAGCCAGGAAAGGCCGTTAAAGAGGGATGCGGTGTAGGGAATCAGGAACACAAACACGATCACGGCGGCGACCAGTCGAAGCGCCTTGGAATTGAAGCGAAGACCGAAGAAATCGGGCATGGTACGGCTACCGAGATGCTGGGTCATGACACGGGTACGGCGACCCAGAATCACCCACGCCATCAGAGAGCCGATGAAGGCGTTACCGAGACCGATCCAAGTGGAGGCCAGACCGAAGTTCCAGCCAAAGCGGCCTGCGTAGCCGATGAAAATAACAGCAGAAAAGTAAGACGTACCAAAGGAAAAAGCGGTGAGCCAAGGGCCGACCGAGCGGCCGCCCAGCACGAATCCGTCCACGCCCTTGGCAGAGCGGCTGGAGAGAACACCCACAACAATGGTGATCGCGAAGAATACCACGATCATAGCAAGTTTGACGATCATAAAGACCTCCTTGAATGTGCCCGAAGGCTGTACTCGAGAAGCGAAAAAAGAAAAACCACCCTCGCTTCCCTGTCAAAATGCGGGAAGAGGGCGGATATACCGCGGTACCACCTCTTGTTTATTTCGGCCTTACAGTCGAAACCTCGTGAAGCACGCCGGACGGAAATGAGCGTCGGGTTATGCCTCCGCGCGATAACGGGCGCACCCGATGATCCCTTGGCCTCCGCTGCAGACAGAAGCGTTCAGCATCACAGCTCCCGGGATGTATTTCTTCGGTGTTCCTCTCCGTCTCGCACCAACCGACGGCTCTCTGTAGAATCCCATCCGAATACTTCTTCCCGATCATTGCTTTTGATTCCGATAATTCATTTGGAATACAGCCATTATACACACTTTCAAGCCGTTTGTCAAGAGGTTTTGAAAAAATTTTCAGTTTTTATGCATTTTCCCTGAGACCGGTGGTTGGTAAATTGTAGTTCGCCGCAGTGCGGCGGCCATTGCTCGCGCGACACTCTCCAAGGTTAGAGTGTATCACCCGTTGGAGAGTGCAACGGTAAATTGTTGTTTGCGGGCAGTGCCCGCGGCCAATATCGCGTGGCACTCTTCAAAGCGAAGGTGTATCACCCGATGGAAAGTACAACGGTAAATTGTTGTTTACGGGCGTATGACCAACATGGCCGTAGGGGAGGCCCTGTGTGGCCTCCCGCCAAAAAGATTGTTACCCACAAGGGTTTTGTCGATGTCGGGACGACGGGCGACCACATAGGGTCGCCCCTACGGGTTTTCGTTAATTCTCCGCTAAACAACAATTTATATGACCAACCTCTTGTCGGGTGATACGCTTTTGACACGGAGAGTGTCACGCGATATTGGCCGGCGGCACTGCCGCCTAAACAACAATTTACCGCATACTGCCCATCGGGGGATCCATCCCCCATTCAGAGAGTACCACGCGATATTGGCCGCCGCACGCGCAAAACAATTCACCCATCAAAAATTCCCGGTCACGCTTATGCGTGACCGGGAACAAATTCATAAATTACTGAGCCGCAACTGCCTTTTCCACCAGTGCGCCAAGCTGTGCGCGCAGCTCGCGGAAAGCATCGGCATCGGTGCTGTATTCACCAAGACCGGTCGTCCACTTGGCAATGATGGCATCGACAACGTCCTTGCCGTAGACCTCCTCAAGCATGGTCAGATACTCAAAGTCCTCAATACCGTCGCGAACGGACTCCAGACGGAGGCTGGCCACAGGATCGGTCTGTGCGAAGTACACGCCGCTGTAGATCAGAATACCGTTGCCGTATACCTCATAGGGGTAGGCATCGTTGATCTCATGCATAGCATCCATACCCTGATACCACTTGTCGGCAGAGGGGATCCAATAGCGGTCGGAGCCGTTGCCCCAGTGGTTGACGAGGTAGTACAGGAAGCCGTCCACGTTGTAAAGCTTCTGCTGCCAGAAGAGGGTACGGATATTGACTGCCTCGGTGTTGATGATGAGAGTGATCTCGGGATCGTTGGGGAATCTGGTCACATACCACCAGACCTCGTCACCGCCCTCCTGCTCAGCCCAGAAGCGATCGCGGAGAGAGCCCAGCTTTTCTTCCAGCTGCACCGTGGTGCCGTAGTAGAGATCCTGGTTCTCGAACCACTCGGCAAAGGTGTTGAAGAAGAAGGTCTTGGGACACCATACGTTGACCGAGCTTGTGACGTAGGAGAAGAAGTCACCCTCGGAGGTAGCATAGTTGACGTGCATGGGCGCGATGAGCTTGTAGCCGGGGAAGTTCTCCTCCAGCATCTTGCCGTAGTAGTTGATGTCATCCAGGCGGGTGACACTGCCGGGCTCGTCAACAGGATAGAAGTAAGCCTTTTCCATCCATTCCTCGTTCTGAGAGAGGAAGTTATAGGCATTTGCAACCTTCCAGGGCACGATCTCCTTGGACCATCCGAGCGGCTGGAACGCCTGTACGCGAGGATTGTTCAGATACTCGAGAAGACGGGAGTCGGAGAAGGAGCCGTCATCGTTGCCGAAGGGGAGGCTGTAGCAGTTGACACGGTAGTCCAAAAGGAAGTTGTAGTAGACCTCGCCCAGATTCTCGCCTCTCTCGTTGGACAGATCGGCGGCAAAATCAAAGTAGGTCATGTAAACCTCGTAAGCACTCATGTCCATGAGGGTCTTACAGGAGGAAGCATCGTCCAGAACAAAGTTCCAGACGTAGGTGAATACGGTAGCCTTCTTCACTTCCTTACCGTTGGCATCAACCACGGTCAGGGTTGCAGCATATTCACCCGCCTTGGATTCGGCGGTGGTGGTAGCCTTGATGATAAAGGACTGGGACTCGCCTGCCTTGATGTCAAAGCCGTTGTACTTCTGGAGATTGTCGATTGCCTCGCCACGGCCGTTGCCGCCGTTGACCCAATCCAGCATACCCTCCTCAGGGGTATAGGTGACGGGAGGCAGAGGATCAATGATCATCTCGTTCATGACGTTGAAGTAGTATCCCCAATGCAGATCGGTCTTGAGGGTATCGCCGCTTGCGTTCTTAAAGTCAGTGATATAGACCTTGAGCCCCGTCATGTCAGATTCGGGCGCCAGGATAAACTGACAGCCCTCAGTCTCGTTCTTCGCCATCTGAATGAGATAAGAGATATTGTCTTCCTTGACGGTAAAGCCGGTCAGAGGCGCACGGGTATACATATGGTCAAACCAGAGCTTGAGACCCGCATCCTCGTTGGCGGCATTTTCCTTCTCGTAGCTGTCGTAAGCCGTCTCGGGGCCCTGGACGGAATTCAGAAGCTCGTCGGCCTCGGCCTTGGCCTCGTCGGAAATATCAAAGCCCTTATCGTTCCAGTCGATATCAAACTGCTTGTAGTACTCGTCGGCAGAATTGAGGAACTGGATTTCAGCCAGCTGGAGGACCTCGCCCTCGCTGACAGCGGACACCATATAGTCCATACGGAAGCCGGTGACTCTGCCCTTCCAGTTGTTGGCACCTCTCATATCAAAGAGAATATACTGCCAATCGTCCTCGGAAACGTCAAAGCCACTGTTGATCTCCATGCCGGGAGTAGCGCCGGCTACACCGCCCGCATAGTAATACAGGTTAAACGTGCCCGTAGAGCAACCCACCTGACGCACCTTCATAATGATGTAGGAGAAATCGTCAGCCGTGATGTTGCCCAGCTTGGCCTTGTTCAAATAAGTCTTGAGGTTAAAGGAGACAAAAGGGTCGGTTGCGTTGTTGACAGACGTGGCAAATGCAACATACTGCTCGCCGTTCTCGTCGCTCTCCACCGAGACCTTGGTCTGGTTGGCATTGGAGAAGCAAGGCTTGAGCTGATCAGGCTCCAACGCATTGAAGTCAAGCACCAAAGGCGTATCTGCCTCGGTGGGAGCTTCGGTGGCGTCTCCGCCCTCTCCGGTCTCATCGGATCCGGGTTCAGCGGTGTCCACGGTATCCGCGGTATCCGCGGTATCTGCGGTGTCGTCAGGCTCGGCAACGGTTTCGCTGTCGGCCGGGGCATTGCTGTCGGAGGAGTCATTGGGCTCGGTTGTGTCGGCTTCGGTGCCGACAACGGTTGCGGCATCCGTGCCCTTGCCGTCGGTCTCGTTGGGATCAGACGTTTGGTCGGTGGTGCACGCCACAAGTCCTATGGCCAACACAAGCGCCAGAACGGCGGCCGTCAGCCAAACGCGGATTGTTTTTTTCATGGGGTTACTTCCTTTCTTTGTTTTGGGCTTCTGTGGGGTATCCGGGATCGCTCAATTGGTTTCGGTCATAAATTCATCCAGAACCCAGTCCTGGATGCGGGTGAGCATTTCTTCAGCCCCTCTGCCGACAGGCTTGCCGTCGATCTCCACGCAACGCAGACCGATGGCGCTGGAGGAGGAAATGATGACCTCCTTGGCGTTCATGAGTTCATCCAAGGTGAAAGGAGTCTCCTCCACAGGATAGCCCAACGCCTTGCAGGCCTTGATCAGATGCGCGCGGGCAATACCCGGCAGGATGAGATTGTCAAGGGGTGCTGTCTGGAACGCGCCGCGCTGATTGATGATGTGCACGTTGGCGTGGGCACATTCAGTCACGCGGTCAGGCTTGCGGTAGAGGATGGTCTCGTAGACCCCTGCGCGCTCCGCCATCTGGGAATACATGACGGCGGGAAGCAGGTTGAGGGTCTTGATGTCGCAGTGGAAGAAGCGGGTGTCCTCGGCGGTGATGGCCTTGACCTCCATGCGGATGTCCTTGAGGCCGCCGGGACGAAGCATGATCCAGAGATTGCCCACCTGATCCTCGGGATAGGTGTGGTTTCTGTCCTGCGTGCCTCTCGTCACCTGAAGGTAGACGAATTGGTCTCCCGTATCCAAACGGGGGAAAAGATCCATGAGGATGCTTGTCAGCTCCTCCTTGGTGTGGGGCATCTTGATGTCCAGCTTTTGGGCACAGCCAAAGAGGCGATCCAGATGCTCGGACAGGGCAAAGGGCTTGTAGTTTCGGGTGTAGGTTACGTCGTAGATGCCGTCACCGAAGAAATGCACACGGTCGTTGAAGGGAACCGTCATTTCTTCGACCAAAGCGATCTTACCGTTGTAATAAGCGAGATTTTTCATATTGAACGCTCCTTATGATGCGTGATATGGACAGTATATGCAGGCGAAATGGGTTTTCGACCATCAACCGCGACCCAACGCAAAGGCCTTTTTATTCAGTTCAACAAACTTGGGCTTCACACAAGCCTCAATGGCAGCGAGCCACTTTTCCTCGGGGATCTCGGGGAAATAACGGGAAAGTCTGCCCATAAGCACAATGTTGACAGCCTTGGAAGAACCGGCTTCCTCGGCCAGCGCAAGGGCATCCATATCGTCCATGACGACACCCTTGGTCTTGAGGCCTTCCAGCACCTCATGGGGATACACGGCAGCGCCCGTAATGACGGGCATGGGATCGGTCTCGCGGGTGTTGACCACCACGCGGCCGCCTTCTTTCAGATAGGATACCCAACGGGCGGCCTCCAGCTTTTCAAAGGATACGATGAAATCAGCCTCACCCTTGTCGATGATGGGGGAATCCACGCGGTCGCCGTAGCGGACGTAAGTGACCACACTACCGCCGCGCTGGCTCATGCCATGCACCTCAGAGACCTTGACGTCAAAGCCTTCCTCACAGAGAAGGTGTCCCAGCAGCTTGGAAGCGAGCAGAGAGCCCTGTCCGCCCACGCCGACGATCATAATATTCTTGGTTTCCATATCACTTGCCCTCCTGATTCTGAATGGCACCGAAAGCGCACATTTGCTCGCACACGCCGCAGCCTACGCAAAGAGTAGCGTCGATGACGGCCTTTGCAGTCTTACCCTCGCCCTCCATATGGATGGCAGGGCAACCCAGCTTCATGCACTTCTTGCAGGAGCGGCAAGCGTCCTTGTCCACGGTAAGCGCGGGCTTGGCCTTGACGGTCTTGAGCAGGACACAGGGACGGCGGGAGATGATCACGCCCGGACCCTCGGCGGCCAGCTCTTCGGTAATGACCTTCTCGCAGGCGGCGAGGTCGTAGGGATCCACCACCGTCACGCGGTCAATGCCCACGGCGCGACAGAAGGCCTCGAGATCCACCTTGGTGGCGGGATCGCCCTTGATGTTGTAACCCGTGGTGGGGTTCTGCTGATGACCCGTCATACCCGTGATGGAATTGTCCAGGATGATGACGGTGGAATTGGATGCGTTATAAGCGATATTGACAAGACCCGTCATGCCCGAATGCATGAAGGTGGAGTCGCCGATGACGGCCACCGTCTTGCCCTCGGTCTCGGCACCGCCGATCTTGTTAAAGCCGTGCACACCCGACACAGATGCGCCCATGCAAAGCACAGAATCCACGGCGTTGAGAGGCGCGGCCATACCCAGCGTATAGCAGCCGATGTCTCCGATAACCGTCACCTTGTGCTTGGACAGGGTATAGAACAGGCCTCTGTGGGGGCATCCCGCGCACATGACGGGAGGACGGACGGGGATGATCTCGTCGGCAGACACCGTCTCGGAAAGGGGCAGGCCAAAGGCGGCGCGAAGCAGGTTCTGGGAGAACTCACCCACCATGGGGAACAGGCTCTTCCCTTCTACCTCAACGCCGATATTGCGGCAATGGGTCTCGATGACGGGATCCAGCTCCTCAAAGACCACAAGTCTTTCCACCTTAGCGGCAAAGTCCTTGATGAGCTTCACGGGCAGCGGATTGACCAGACCCAGCTTGAGGATATTGACGGTATCGCCGAACACCTCGCGGACATACTGGTAGCAGGTACCCGAGCAGATGATGCCCAGAGCCGTATTGCCGTCGGCGGCAAGCTCCACGCGGTTGAGAGCGCAGGTTTCGGCATACTCGGTGAGTGCCAGGGTTCTTGCCTCCACCATAGGATGACGGCGGATGGCATTGGCGGGAGCCATAATGTATTTCTGAGGCTCCTTAACGTAGGGGCGCAGGGGGATCTCCGCACGGTCAGAAAGGGTCACAAGGCTCTGAGAGTGTGCGATACGGGTGCAGGTGCGGTAGATGACGGGGGTATCGAACTGCTCGGACAGCTCAAAGGCGGCCTTCATCATGGCCAACGCCTCGGCAGAATCAGAAGGCTCTACCATGGGCACCTTGGAAGCAATGGCGTGGTGACGGGAATCCTGCTCGTTCTGGGAGGAGTGCATCCCGGGGTCATCGGCCACACAGACAACAAGACCCGCATTGACGCCCGTATAGGACATAGTATAGAGGGGATCTGCGGCAACGTTCAGGCCCACGTGCTTCATAGCGCAGGCAGAGCGCGCGCCCTTGAGGGAGGCACCGAAGGCCACCTCCATGGCCACCTTCTCGTTGGGTGCCCACTCGCAGTACATCTCATCGTATGTAGCGGCAAATTCCGTAATCTCGGTTGAGGGCGTACCGGGATAGGAGGACACGAGACGGCATCCCGCCTCGTAAAGACCTCTGGCCGCGGCTTCGTTACCGAGCATCAGTTGTTTTTTCATGGTTTGATGCGGGCGTTCCTTTGAAAGAACGCTTTCCTTTCATTTTATAAGGTTATTATATTATTATAACTCTGCCGACGAGGAATGTCAATAGGTTTTCGCAGGAAATTCGTCAAAGGTGGATTCGTGCGCTTGACAAGAATTCGGAATCGTGGTATGATAGAGGTAAATTATCATATGAAGTGTAAATTGTTGTTTAGCGGAGAATTAACGAAAACCCGTAGGGGCGACCCTATGTGGTCGCCCGTCGTCCCGACATCGACAAAACCCTTGTGGGTCAACAGTCTTTTTGGCGGGAGGCCACACAGGGCCTCCCCTACGGCCACGTTGGTTAAAAGCCCATAAACAACAATTTACACCCCCAAGGAGGTACAGTCATATGAACACAGGCACACCCATGATCATCGGTATCGCAGGCGGCTCGGGCAGCGGCAAGACCACCCTGTGCGAGAACATTATTGCCCATTTCGGGGACAGTATTGCGGTATTGCGCCACGATGACTACTACAAGGCTCATCCTGATCTGCCCTATAGCGAGCGGGAAAAGCTGAACTACGACCATCCCCACGCCTTTGACAACGATCTGCTGGTCGCCCACATCGACCTGCTCAAGGCAGGACAAGCCGTAGAATGTCCCACCTACGACTATACAGTCCACAACCGCAGCGATCTGACCCGCCTTGTGGTGAGCCGTCCCGTGATCCTTTTGGAGGGCATCCTGATCTTTGAATCCCAAGCCCTGCGTGACCGCCTGGACATGAAGATCTTTGTGGACACCGATGCCGACGTGCGCATCCTGCGTCGCCTCGTTCGCGACGTCAAGGAACGGGAGCGCACCCTGGAGTCCGTCGTCTCCCAGTACCTCACCACCGTCAAGCCCATGCACGAGGCCTTTGTGGAGCCCTCAAAGAAGTACGCCGACATCATCGTTCCCGAAGGCGGACATAACCCCGTCGCTTTTGGTATGATCATATCCGAGATCTCCAACCATTTACATCTGACAACCGTTTGACTTCTTGACAAAAAGATCTCCCTTTTACATTGAAAACACCGGAGGTATTTATGCCTAAATATGAGGTTCTCACAAGAGAACTCACCGAACAGATAAAAGAGGCCAAGGCCGCAGGGCAATTCCCTGCCGTGGCCTTTGACGACAGTCAGGTAATCCGCCGTCGGAATCTGGCCAAGGACACCGCCACGGTCTGGCGGCCCACCTTCGTCCACGACATCGACAAGATCCTGCACTGTCCCTACTACAACCGCTACACCGACAAGACCCAGGTCTTCTCGCTGTATAAAAACGACGACATCACCCGCCGCTCCCTGCACGTTCAGCTCGTGTCCCGCATCTCCCGCACCATCGGCACGGTGCTGCACCTGAACCTGGACCTCATCGAGGCCATTGCTCTGGGTCACGACATCGGTCATCCCCCCTTTGCACACACAGGCGAGGCCTACCTCAACGAGCTGTATTTCAAGCAGACGGGACGGCATTTCTACCACAACATCCACTCCGTCCGCGTGTTGGACAGGATCTTCCCCTATAACATCAGCCTCCAGACCCTCAACGGCATCGCCGCCCACAACGGAGAGTTGGAGTCTGAGGAATACCACCCCGTGCCCCTCCATAGCTTTGAGGATTTTGACCGCATCATTGAGGATTGCTATACCGATCCCGCCAAGATGAACGCCATGATGCCCTGCACCCTGGAGGGTGCCGTGGTGCGTCTTTCCGACATCATCGCTTATCTCGGCAAGGACCGCCAGGATGCCGCCCGCGCGAAAATGGTGGAGGAGAGTATGTTCTTCAATGAGGACATTGGCTCCATCAACGCCGAGATCATCAACAATCTGGTGGTCAACGTCATTGAAAACAGCTACGGTAAGCCCTATATCAAGCTGGACAACAAGCATTTCAAGGCGCTTCGCAAGTCGCGTCTCGACAACTATGCCCGCATCTACAACTATGCCGCCGCTTTCTCCCATCTGGACACTACGGTGAAGCCCATGATGGCCGAGATCTACGGTCAGCTTCTGGACGATCTCAAGGCGGGCAACAAGTATTCTCCCATCTTCCGCCATCACATCGACTACGTCAACGCGATCTACTACAAGCGGGATCTACCCTACGAGCAAGAGGATCCCCACGACATCGTGGTGGACTATATCGCCAGCATGACCGACAATTACTTCATCGACCTCCACGGCTATCTTTTCCCCGACAGCCCTCTGCGCGTGGAATACAAGGGCTATTTTGACGAATGACCATGCCAATAGCCGTAGAAGACGGCGCCTCGACGTCCCGTCAATAACCAATGATCATAAAATTCAGAAGGATAAATACGTAAAATGTTTGAAAAAATACTGGAACTCATTGAAAAGTACCCCCGCATCATCATTCACCGCCACAAGAACCCCGACGGAGATGCCCTGGGCTGTCAGATCGGTCTGAAGCATATGCTCAGAGACACCTATCCCGACAAGGAAATTTTCGTGGTGGGTGACATGACCCCCCGTTACGCCTTCATGGCGGATGCGCCCATGGACGAGATCCCCGACGAGACCTACGAGGGTGCTTTGGCCATTGTGCTGGACACCTCCGCCAAATCCCTGATCTCGGATGAACGCTACGCCACGGCAACCGCCACCGCCCGCATGGATCACCACATTTTCGTGGAGGAGATCTGTGAGGCCGAGGTTACCGACACCTCCTTTGAGAGCTGTTGCGGACTCATCACCGCTTTGGCCATTGAGGGCAATCTCACCGTCTCCCCCGTGGCAGCCAAGGCGCTGTATACGGGTATGATCACTGATTCGGGTCGTTTCCGCTATGACTCCACCACCGCGCAGACCTTCCGCATGGCGGCCTTCCTCATGGAGCGCAGGTTTGAAACAGGCGACATTTACCGCAACCTCTACGCCGACGAGCTGTTTTTCATCCAGCTTCGCGCCAAGATCACCTTGAAGATTCAGACCACGCCCCACCGCGTGGCTTACGTGTACAACACCGCCGATGAGGTAGCCGAGTACGGTGCCGACACCTTCACCATCTCCCGCGGCATGGTCAACGTCATGTCCGAGATCCGCGGCATTGACACCTGGGTAAATTTCACCGAGACCGAGGGCGGCGTGCTTTGCGAGATCCGCTCCAATAAATATAACATCAACCCCATCGCCGTAAAATACGGCGGCGGCGGTCACCAAAAAGCCAGCGGTTGTACCCTCAAAGACCGCGAGGAGGCCATGTCCCTGCTTGCCGATCTCAACGCACTTTCACTTTCGGAGGTAGAAGCCCATGCATGAGCAAATGAAGGTCATTTTTGAGAAGATCAAAGAATACGACCGCATCGTCATTTTCCGTCACAAGCGTCCCGACGGCGACGCGGTGGGCTCCACCCTCGGTCTGCGCGGCATTCTGAAGCTGAGCTTCCCCAAAAAGGAGATCATCGTCAACAATTGCGACTACTCCGATTACGTGGGTTTCCTCGGCGGCGAGGATCCTGCCATGCCCGACGAGTTTTACGCCGAGGCGCTGGGTATCATCATCGACACCGCCACCTCGGACAGAGTGTCCAACCCCCGTTACGCCCTCTGTAAGGAGATCTGCAAGATCGACCACCACATCCCCAAGGAATCCTATGGTAACTATGAATGGGTGGAGGAGCATCGTTCCTCCTCCTGTGAGATGATCGCCGCCTTCTACGCCACCTTCAAGGATGAGCTCAAGATCGACGTAGAAACTGCCACCCTCATCTACGCAGGCATGGTCACGGATTCGGGTCGTTTCCGCTTCCGCTCCGTATCGGGTGACACCATGCGCCTGGCGGGGATGCTGCTGGACGAGGGCGTGGACACCGATCACCTCTACGCCAACCTCTATATGAAGGAATTCCACACCCTGAAATTCCAGGCTGAGGTCTACAAGAAAATGAAAATTTCCGAAAACGGCGTGGCCTATCTCTACGTGAGCCGCGCCATGCAGGAGAAGTTCGGGCTGACTTTTGAGGAGGCCTGCGCCTCGGTGTCCTACATGGATTCCATCAAAAACAGCCTCATCTGGATCGCCTTTATTGAGGCTGACGACGGCAACATCCGTGTGCGCCTGCGCTCCCGCTTCGTCACCATCAACCAGATCGCCGAAAAGTACAACGGCGGCGGCCACGATTGCGCCAGCGGTGCCACGGTCAAGAGCCGCGCCGAAATGCGCAAACTGATTGCCGATGCCGATGCTCGTCTGGCCGACTACAAGGCAAACAACGAGGGGTGGCTATGAGAATACTGATCACCAACGATGACAGCATTTCCTCCCCCATCCTGCCGGGACTGGTCCGCTGGGCGAAGACCAAGGGCGACGTGACCGTGGTGGTGCCCAAGGTAGAGCAGAGTGGCAAGAGCCAGGCCATTGAATTTTATCATGCGGTAGAGGTCAAAGAGGTCAATCTTGCCCCCGATCTGAAGGTTTGGGCCATGAACTCCACCCCTGCCGATTGTGTGCGCTTCGGCGTACTGGGACTGCATCAGACCTACGATCTTGTGTTGTCGGGCATCAACAAAGGACTCAACGTGGGCCATGACATCGTGTATTCGGGCACCGTGGGTGCGATATACGAAGCCTCCCGTCTGGGTATTCACGGCATTGCCCTGTCCTCTGCCCCCGAAGATCTGCCCGAGGCACTGACCCAGCTTGACGGCGTTTGGGAATGGATGACCCATCACGAGCTGCTCTCCCACAATCTGCTTTATAACGTGAATTTCCCCCGCGAGGCCAAGGGCATCCGCATCACCCGTCAGGGCGGTGTGTTCTTCTCGGACGGTTTTCAGCGTCAAGAGGGGGATATGTATATCCAAGTGGGCGCTCCTTTGACAGACTACGGGCAGGATCTGAACATGGATATTGACGCCATCCGCAACGGGTACGTGTCGGTGACTCCGCTGGCGGCGGAGCGAACGAACTTCGTGGCGTTTGAAAAATTGAAGCATTTGACATAATTAAAGCCTCCGCAGAGGAATGATTCTTCTGCGGAGGTTCTTTTATATTGGTTCTATATTGGTTTAAAGTTTCTTGGAAGGGGCATGGGGAAACCTTCTTTTCAAAGAAGGTCTCCCCAAAAAACTTACGCCGCAAATCTGGACTTATCCCAAGCCAGGCATTCCGACATACGACGGAAATCGTACCACAGGATGGTAGCGCGAGGCTCTGTTCCCTGCACACTGCGGGTGACACGGATACTCGCCAATGCCACAGGCACATAGGGCGTGGGGTTATAGTCATACTTGCTGGAAATGGTACCGCCGCCCGTGATGTTACCGAACATCTCGCCCCAGCCGCCGTAGTAGTTCAGGTACTCCTGAAAATCGTTGTAATGATTGTAGGTGTAGAAGACATACTTTTCGTCGGGGTCGATGATCTTGTTGCCGTTGCGGTCAAAGCGGGCGTAGACGATACGCGCCGCGCCACGGGTGATCCTGGTGCCGTTGTTATACAACACAGCGGAATAGGAGGGATCGCAGTCGGTGCCCGTCGTACCAATGTCCATCTCGTAGTAGGTGAAATCACCGCCGCAACCGCTGATGCGGGGCAGAGCGGGCTCGTAGGGGTATTTGGAGGTATTGCCGCTGAACTGGGTGTGGTTGACGCGCAGGTATTCACCCCAAATACTGGAAGTGGGACTGGTTTTCTTACTGGCTGAATGGTTGGCAGGAATGTCACCAAACGCCCAGACGTAAGCGGCGACCTCCTCCAATGTGATATACGCGCCGCCGCGGTAAATACGGAAGACCTCACGGCCGTAGGCATCCACCACCACGTAGGTATTCTCGTCGATATAGTAAGGATCGTTATTCTTGACGTACTTGCCGTCCTCCATGGGGCGGTATTCCGAAACGTTGGGCGCCTGATCGGGAACGTAGGGGTAGCCTGACAGCTCACCATTTTTGGTGCGGTCAAGGGCTTCCTGATAACTGCCTGCGGGCTTGTAGCCTGCGGGAGAGTTGACGGCCTCAATGATGACTGTCGGAGGAATATATTCGGTATCAGGCTCGGTTTCGGGCTCTGTGGGAGCTTCGGTAAGCTCCTCGGTAAGCTCTTCGGTGGGCTCCTCGGTGAGTTCCTCGGTAGGCTCCTCGGTGAGTTCCTCGGTAGGCTCCTCGGTCGTTACGGGAGGCTCGGACTCGGTGGTTCCCTGCTCTGCCGTATCGGTTTCAGCGGGAGACGTTTCGTCGGGGAGGGTTTCTGCGGGGATCGTTTCGTGATCGTCCTGATCTCCCACAGGGGGATCGGTTTGACTTTCGTCGGGGATGGGAGCACCGTCGGGAAGCACGATGACGGTGACCGTATCGGAAAAGCCGTCCAGCATGACGGTCACAGTGGTCGTGCCGATATGTTTCGCGGTAACGAATCCGTAATTTGTCACATTGACAACATCGCCGACCGTTGCCCAGACCAGATCGTTCCGATAGCTATCGGGCGCATTGGTCTGCAGCTGCAGGGTATAGCCTTTGTAAAGGTAGACGCAATCTTTTCCCAGCAATTCCAAAGAAGCAATGGCTTCCCGATCCGTATCCGGCGCAGCCTCGGTGGCGGATGCGTCGGTGACATCTGCGCTATCCATAAGCACATTCGTGTCCTGCGGGGGTTGGATTTGATCACATCCGATCAGCAGCGAAAGCATCAGAAGAAGCAATGCTGACAGGGTAAGTAAGGTTTTCTTGTGTTTATATTTCACGGTATCATCCCTTTTTTTGGTATCAAATATCGACTTATTATAGCAGATTTCGAAGGAGAAGTCAAGGGATATTACAGAGAATTCTCATGGGGATTCAGATTTGATGATGGAAGATAAATTGTTGTTTACTTGCTTCTCAACTTTTCTCTCCACGGCGAGAGAAAAGTTGCAAAAGAGCGCCGCTCAGGGCAGAACCTACGGTTCTCCCTAAGAACCCAACTCCCTCGTGACGCACGCCGCTCCCCGATAGGGGAG
>JAGASP010000021.1 GCA_017621695.1 Clostridia bacterium | reverse complement strand
TATCGCTACCTGGCTGTTCTATATCTATTTTCATTTTTCGGTGATATTTTTTTACGTTTACATCTGCGAGACCTATGCTACACTGGACACAACGAAAGGCTAAAAAATCGGGATTATTTTTCTTTTCATATTTACATTAGACTGACTTTATGCTATAATGTGTTTAGTCGGGGTATACTATGGCTAAAGTTTGGGAGGGTGTTCAATTCGAGTCCCACTCCCTCCGCCAATAAAAACAGAACATTTGTCTACCGACAAATGTTCTGTTTTTGTTTATCCAAGCCACAGGCTTGGCATATCATCGCCGCACAATGTCGGTGTATTTCATCAAGGACGGCAAGCCGGCTTTGTATCTCATCACGCGCCGACGTGTATCCCCCTGCGGCATCATGATATTCGACACGGAGGTATTCTGCGGCTTTATTTCCTGAAATCTCTTGCCAAAGTAGCGAATCTATGGTATAATACCCTTACCGAAACAAGCAAGGAGGTATGGAAAACATGAAACTGATCAAAAACAGATGGCTGATCGTTCTGTCCCTGCTGCTGGTTACCTTTGCGGTGCTGGCGGGCTGCAATGATACGACACCTTCGGAAACAGACGAGGTTTTCACGTCTGACGCGACAGACCCCGTGACGGATGCCGTTACACGCCCTGCTCCCGAAACGTCGGATAAGCTCGCCTATACCATCACCGTCCTGGATGTTGACGGCAACCCCGTGTCAGGCGTGACTGTGCAAATGTGTGCCGCCAACGGCTTCTGTCTCCTGCCTGCCCAAACCGACACCGACGGTGTCGCTGTATATAATCAGACACAGGCAGAATATTACGTGACCGTTGTTGCCGTGCCCGACGGTTTTGCTGTCGATGCGCAAGAGCATCATTTTGCGGCCGACGCCACTACCTTGACGATCATCTTGGCCAAGGTTGGAGAAGCACCTACCGAGGTACCTACCGAAGAACTTACCGAGGTACCTACCGAGGCACCCACCGAAGTGCCTACTGAGGTACCTACCGAAGAACCTACCGAGGTACCCACCGAAGAACCCACCGAAGTACCGACCGAGGTACCCACCGAAAAACCCACCGAAGTACCGACCGAGGTACCCACCGAAGAACCTACCGAAGAACCTACTGAGGCACCCACCGAAGAACCTACTGAGGCACCCACCGAAGTGCCTACTGAGGTACCTACCGAAGAACCTACCGAGGCACCCACCGAACCCGCGTACGGTTATGAAATCGGAGATTCTTGCTATGATGCGACCCTTCCTTTGTTTAACGGAGGCACATATACCGTCAGAGAAGGAAAGGGAAAAATCACCGTTTTGAATTTCTGGGGCACCTGGTGCGGTCCTTGCAAAAACGAAATGCCGCATTTCGATCGGATCGCCACCGAGTATGCCAATGACTTGCGGATCGTTACGATCCATTCGGAATACGGGAGCGGCTCAGCCGAGGCGTATATCGCCGCCAATTTCCCGGATTCCAACATCATCTTTGCATATGATCCCGGGGACAGCTATTACGATCTTGTCGCACGGGACAGCGTCTATCCCATCACGGTCATCCTTGACGAAAACGGGATCATCACGCACAGAATTCGCGGCTCGATCTCGTATACAACGCTGAAAAATATGATTGTCAACCTTCTTCCCTGATAATCAAAAAGCCCCGAAAACGGCTGTTTTCGGGGCACTTTTCTATTGGTCACCTCGAAAACTCTCTTGTCGGAGAATCGCCAATAGAGATTTCAGAGGCTCCTTATTGAGGATAAGCCGATAGGTCCAGCCCCCTGACCCTTTCCCGCAGTTTCAGCACAAACGACGGTGACACCGAGAGCTCGTCGATGCCCATGCGCAAAAACGTCTCGGTCAAGCTGAGATCGGCGGCCAACTCGCCGCAGATGCCCACCCATGCCCCCGCGCGGTGGGCGTTTTCGGTTGCCGCTCGGATGAGGCGGAGGACGGCCTCGTGGTGGGTGTCACAGAATTTCTCCAGCCGCGGATTCTGACGGTCGCACGCCAGGGTGTACTGGGTCAGGTCGTTGGTGCCGATGCTGAAAAAGTCCACCATGGGCGCGAGGCGGTCGCTGATGATGGCGGCGGCAGGGGTCTCGATCATGATGCCGATCTCCACGTCGGGAGCATACTTTTTGCCCGCCAGCGTGAGCTCCCGCTTGGCCTGCTCACATAAGGCAAGGCAGGCCGAAAGCTCCGAGGGACTTGTAATCATGGGAAACATGATGCCGAGCTTGCCGAACGCCGAGGCACGGTAGAGGGCGCGGAGCTGGGTCTTGAAGATCTCGGGACGGGAAAGGCAAAGCCGCACCGCGCGAAGCCCCAAGGCGGGGTTTTCCTCCTTTTCCATGCGGAAATAGTCCACCTGCTTGTCAGCCCCGATATCCAGCGTGCGGATGATGACCCGTCCCGAGGGCATACTTTCCAGCACACGGCTGTAGACCTTGCATTGTTCCTCCTCCGAGGGGTAATCCTTGCTTCCCATATAGAGAAATTCACTGCGGAACAACCCTATGCCGTCCGCGTCGCTGAGAAGCACCGCCCCGATGTCATCCACCGAGCCGATGTTGGCATAGATATGCACGCGCGTGCCGTCCTTCGTGATATTTTCCTTTCCCTTGAGCTTTTGCAAAAGCTCTTTTTTTTCGGCTTCGACGGCCTGCTTTTCTTTGGCGGATTGCAGCGTCTTTTTGTCGGGGTGGAGGATGAATTGCCCTGTAAAGCCGTCGGCAATCGCGGTATCTCCGTTTTTGATGACCGACAAAAATTCCTCACCCACGCCGATGATGGCGGGGATGCTCATGTTGCGCGCCAAAATGGCGGTGTGGGAATTGTAAGAACCGTGCGCCGTTACAAAGGCCAGAACCTTGCTTTTGTCTAATGAAACGGTTTCGCTGGGGGCAAGATCGTCGGCGCAAATGATGACTGGATCACGAAAGGCCGTCACGCCGCTGTGATTGTCGGTAAGGCAGGCAATGATGCGCCCCGAGACGTCGCGGATATCGGCGGCGCGCGCCTGCATATAGCTGTCCTCCATGGCGGTGAACATCCGCGCAAAATTGTCGGAGGTGATGGATACGGCGTATTCGGCGTTGACCTCCTGGCTGAGGATCATGTCGGTGATCGATTCGTTGAAATCCTCATCCTCGGCCATCATGATGTGGATTTCAAAAATTTTGGCGTTGGCCTCTCCCACTTCCTTTAAGGCTTTTTCATAAAGCGCACGCAATTCAAGGATGGCTTTATCCTTAGCGGCGGCAAAGCGTGCCAGCTCCTTTGGCGGATTTCCCGTCTTGTCGCGCTTGACCTCGGGGCGGGTGCGCGTAAGTAGGGCGATCTTGCCCGAGGCAATGGCACCGTACACGCTTTTTCCCTGAAATGTGATCATATGCTCTCCGATGTGCAGTTACAGATTTTTCTCGAAGAATTCCAAAAGGCGGGAAGCGTTGGCTTCCTCATCCCCGCCCTCCAGCGTAACGGTGACGGTATCACCCGAGCGGATGCCCAAGCCCATGACCGAAAGCAGCCGGTCGGCGGAGGTGCTTTGGTCGCCCTTCTGCAGGGTGACCTTGCTGTCCAGATCCTTGACGGCCTTGACGAGAAGCCCTGCGGGACGCGCATGAATCCCTAAAGGATCCCGAATGGTATACACAAAGTGTTTCATAGCTTACTTCCTTTCCTTGTTCGAAGATCTTCCGAAGCGGCGAGTCATATAAGATATTTCCTTGGCTAGAGAAGGGGATGCGCTCCCCGCGCCCATGCGCCATTCCCAATTACCCTCGGCTGTCCCCGGCGTGTTGATGCGTGCTTCCTTGCCAAGCCCCAGCCAGTCCTGCATGGGAATGATGCAAAGAGAAGCGGCACTTCGGAAGAGAAGCGCGATCAGGCTGCGAGGCAGCAAATGCTTGGGCGTGAAACGGTCACAGAGATACCCCTGCACCTCTTCGCGTTCCTCGTCGGTGATCTCCGAGATCCATGCGGCGAGGGTCTGGTTGTCGTGCGTACCCGTATAGGCTACGCAATTTTCGGGATAGTTATGCGGCAAATGCTCGCCGCCCCCACTTGTATCCCGCGCGTCAAAACCAAACTGTATCACCTTCATATTGGGGAAACCGCTGTCGGCAACTAACTGTCGTACCGAATCGGTGACAAAGCCGAGATCCTCTACGATCACATCCTTCTCACCAAGAAACGATTTGACCGCATAGAAGAGCGCCATTCCGGGTCCCTTCTCCCAATGCCCCTCACGTGCTGTGGGGGAGACGGCGGGGATGGCGTAGTATTCGTCAAAACCACGGAAATGGTCGATGCGTACCATGTCAAAGAGGCGGAACGCATGATCCAGACGGCGTATCCACCACGCATACCCCGTGTCGGCATGAACCTTCCAATCGTACAGGGGATTTCCCCAGCGCTGACCGTCGGGGGAAAAACCGTCGGGCGGGCATCCCGCAACGGCGGTGGGATTTAGCGCCGCATCCAATAAAAACAGCTCGGGATGCGTCCATACGTCGGCGCTGTCGTGCGAGACGTAAATGGGAATATCCCCGATGATGCGGATGCCCTTTTGGTTGGCATAGTCCTTGAGGCGTTGCCATTGCTCAAAAAAGCAGGACTGTAAAAAAATGCGGAATTGTATTTGCTCACGCAGCGCATGCTTGGCTTTGTCCAAGGCTTCGGGCTTGCGTCGGCGCAGATCATCCTCCCACGCATACCAGGGCAGGCCGCCGTGTGCCTCCTTGAGAGCTGAAAACAGGGCGTAATCCTCCAGCCAAGGGAACGCGGCCAACGTGTCTTCGTCCCGCTCGGGGGATTTTTTTGCATTTTCAAACGCCTTTTTCAAAAGCGGATAACGGTGCTTTCGCAGCGCCGTATAGTCCACGCGGTTGGGGGAACGTGCCACCCCTGTTGCCTCCGCACAATCCTCTCGGGAAAGCCATCCGCGCTCGATCAAGGCTCCGAGATCGATATACAGAGGATCCCCCGCAAAGGAGGAATCTGCCTGATAGGGGGAATTCCCGTATCCCGTAGGATTCAGGGGAAGGATCTGCCAGTAGCTTTGCTCGGCGTCTGACAGAAAATCCACAAAGCGGTATGCTTCGCTGTCAAGACAGCCGATGCCGTAAGGGGAGGGAAGGGATGAGATGGGTAAGAGAATACCCGAGGATCTTTTCATATGCGTCTCCGTCTGCCGCTTTGCGGCGGTTCAGTTTACAGGTCACCTCTAAAAACTCTCTTGACGGAGAATCCGTGGTAACTTTTCCGTCATATTTCACGCTTTCGCTTGCGAAAGCGATTTTCCCTTCGCGTAGCTCTACTACGCGTGCGAAAAGTTGTTTCATCTGACGAAAAACTTCCTCACGGCTCTCTCGCCAATAGAGTTTTTAGAGGTTCCCTACATTTCGATTTGACAGATGAGTCCGAAGTGATCCGAAACGGTGGGGGTATCGTTTCCGTCAAAGATCACGCGGGAGGAAAGGGAGGAACACGGGAAATTGCAGAAGATATAATCCACGCGCGCGCCTCCGTTCGATAACGCACGCTCTGTCCATCCCGCGACAGCACCGGGAATGGTCACGCGGCCGCTTTGCTGTCTGGCGGCCGTATGCGTGTCGATCCAGCCGTCGGACAGAACGAGATCGTAACCCTCGCCGCGCAGGTCTGACGGGCTGTTGAAATCCCCCATGAGAAATACGCGATCCCGCTTTCGCATATGGGCATGCAAGCGTCGCCACTGTGCCGCGAAGGGCTCTTCGCGGTCATCCCACCAGCCGAGGTGCAGGCTGTAAAACCAAACGTCGCCAACCTTGGCACCCAAGATCTTTCGGGTCTTCCAGCTTTCATAGTCATCCCGTCGGCTGACTGTCAGGATGTCAAATTCCCGGGCGGGATTCCGAAAGAGGAGCGCTACCCCCTCGTCGTAGATGCCGTATCCCCGCTTGATGGGGAGATACGACCAATGATACGTCACGCCGTGCGCTTTCAACGCCTCGACCACCGCTAAGGCATGGTTGTCGGCGCGAAGGGGGACACACGCATGGCAGGGGAGGTATCCGTCGAGCTGTTCATGGGGAACGAGGGGCGCATCTACAGATTGATTGACCTCCTGCATGGCGATCACGTCAGGTAGCACATCCGCGACCGTCCGGGCGAAGGACTGCCGTTTGATTCCGGCATTTTCTTCGATGAGACTGTGCGTGTTCAGGGTTAGTAGCTTGAAGGTCATAGGAGATCGTTGATGT
This sequence comes from Clostridia bacterium, assembly GCA_017621695.1. Lineage (GTDB taxonomy): Bacteria > Bacillota > Clostridia > Oscillospirales > CAG-272 > CAMEON01. The sequence continues at coordinate 11,242 of JAGASP010000021.1, read as the reverse complement.
CCGACTTGAGCACGTCGGCCTTGGGACCGTAGACGGCCTGTACGCCGTCTCCCTTGACGAGAAGCCCCAATGCCCCTTCGGATTTCCATGCGGCCTCCTCTGCCACGAGAGAGGCATCCTTGACGGTCACACGCAGCCGCGTCATACAGGCATCCACCAGAAGAATGTTGTCACGACCGCCCAGAAGGCGAATGATACGGCTTGCCTGGCTGTCCGCGTCGGATGCCGCTATAGTGCTTTCGGTCTCCTCATCACCACCCTCACGGTTGTAATTGCCGAGACGGCCGGGGGTGGCATATCGGAACTTGCCGATCATAAAGTAAGATACGAAATAGCCCACAATGAAGAATACGCCGCAGCTGATGACGAAATTGAGAATGTCCATACCGAGGCCGGCACTCAGCGACATGGGGACACGCGTGAGGAATTCCACGTTACCGAAGGAGTGGAGACGCAGGTTGATGACCCCCGACAGGGCAAACGCGAGTCCCTGCAAAATCGCGTAAACGATATAGAGCGGAAGGGCGCAGAACATGAACATGAATTCCAAGGGCTCGGTCACGCCTGTCAGAAACACGGCGAGCGCCGCCGAGAAGAACATGGAGCGATAGGCGCGGCGCTTGTCTTTGTCCACGCGGCGGTACATGGCGAGGCCTACACCGAGCAGAAGCCCGGATGCGCCGATCATCTGTCCGACTTTAAAGCGCGCGGGAACAATGGAGGTGAGAAGCGCTTCGTATGCCGCGGTGTTGCCCGCGTTTTTGAGGTTGATAAGATCCGTGATCCACGCCAGCCACAGGGGATCCTGACCGTAGACCACCGTGCCTGCCGACGCACCTGTCAGGATCTCGTAGGTGCCGCCGAAGGAGGTGTAATTCATGGGAATGGTCAGCATATGGTGGAGGCCGAAGGGAAGGAGCAAGCGCTCCAGCGTGCCGTAAATGAAGGGCGCGAGCACGGGAGATGTGTCGGCGGAATTGGCGATCCAGATGCCGAAATTGTTGATACCCGTCTGCACGAGCGGCCAGACCACCGCAAGAATCAGGGAAACGATCACCGACCAGCCGATGACCACGAGGGGAACGAAGCGTTTGCCGTTGAAGAAGGCCAGCGCGTCGGGAAGCTTTCGGAAGTTGTAGAATTTGTTGTAGATCACGCCGCCGAGGAAACCTGAAATGATACCTACGAACACGCCCATGTTCAAGGCGGGGGAGCCCAGCACCGAGGTGAAATAATTGGATACGAGCATCTCCTGCCCGAAAAGGGAATGGGTGACAGCCGATGCATCCGACAGCATGGCGGAGCTGACCCCGAAGACCGCGCCCGTGATGTTGTTGATGAGAATAAACGCCAGAAGCGCTGCAAAGGCACCGCCTGCCTTTTCCTTGGCCCAAGAGCCGCCGATGGCAACGGCGAACAGGATGTGGAGATTACCGATGATGGCCCAACCGATATTTTCAAGCACGCTGCCCACGGTTACAGCAAAGGCAATATCTCCCCCCACCATAGCAATGAGCTTGCCGATGCTGATCATGAGACCGGCGGCGGGCATGACGGCGATGACGGTCATGAGCACCTTGCCGAGCTTCTGCAAAAAATCAAAGTTGATGCCTTTTTTGTTTGCACGCGCTTGCTTTTTGGGCGGAGCTTCACTCTTTTGGGTTGCTTCTGTCAGGGTCAGAAGCGGTTCGCCGACTTTGAGCTCTCCTTCCGCGACGGACAGGTGCAGGGGCTTATCCGCTTCGGTGATGATGACGGGGGTAATGGAGGAGAGCCCTTTTTTCTTGAGGAGGGACAGATCCACCTCGGCTACGGGATCTCCTCTGCGAACCTTGTCGCCTACCTTGACGTGGCTTTGAAAGCCCTCGCCCTTGAGGGATACCGTCTCAAGACCGATATGCACGAGCACCTCGAGGCCGTTGTCGGTCGTGAAGCCGTAGGCGTGCGCGGTTTCGGCGATGGAGGATACGGTGCCGTCCACGGGGGCACAGATCTTTCCGTCGTTGGGAAGAATCGCGCAGCCGTCGCCCAAAACGCGGGTAGAGAATACTTCATCGGGAACGTCCTGCAGGGGGACGGTTTTTCCGCTGACGGGAGCGGAGATCATGAATGTTTCTTGTGAAGGATGCATAGCCGTTATATCTCGGTTTACCGAGAGATCCTTTCAAAGCGATGATACTAATAGCATGACCCGATTCGGTGCGCATATTCCGGCCGATTCCGAAAAGCCTAAAAATATTTTTAATTTTTTTTGAAAAAAGGCTTGACAAATGAAAATGCTTGTGATATAATATCGACGTTCCGCTGATGAAAAGCAGAGAACGAACGAACAAAATGCTGGTGTGGCTCAATGGCAGAGCAGCTGATTTGTAATCAGCAGGTTGATGGTTCGACTCCGTTCACCAGCTCCAATATGGGGGATTTCCCGAGCGGCCAAAGGGGGCAGACTGTAAATCTGTTGTCACTGACTTCGGTGGTCCGAATCCACCATCCCCCACCAACAAAAAGAGAACTTTTGTCTACCAAAAGTTCTCTTTTTGTTTATCCAAGCCGCAGGCTTGGCATATCATCACCGCGCGAAGCGTGGTGTATATCATCAAGGGCGGCAAACCGCCCTTGTATCTCATCACGCGCCAGCGTGTATCTCCCTGCGGCTTGATGATATACAACACTTCGTGTTGATGATATACCGCAACAAGTTGCGGATGATATACACGCCTTTGGCGTGATTGGGATGCGAGGATGCGAAAATGTAGTTTTGTCAATGATGTGAGACCGAAAAAGGGAAGAAAAAAGTGACGAGTAACGTTATACGACTTTGCAGTCGAAAGGAGGGGCGAAGCCCCGAGTGGAGACTGCAAAGTCGGCGCGAGATCAGGCGAGGGAGTTTTCCAGATCCTTTTGCATTTGGTTGGGAGATTTCCAGCCAAGGATGGCCATCGGAATGTTGTTAGAACGCCTTAAATAACGTTTCATTTGCTCTTGAAGATCTGCAAAAGAGTAGAAACTTAGATAGTTATAGAATCGTTCTTGATCGTTTCTGTGACTTCTCTCAACTTTACCGTTGTGCCAAGGTGTCCTTGGACGAATGAGCTTGTGTTCGATCTTGTAACGATGACAGAACACATCGAAGGGATGGACGCGCTTGGTATTGAAGAAATGCGTGAACTCTGCGCCGTTGTCGGTCTGAATAGTTATAGGAGCGTAACCGAAATAAGTAATGGCACGCTTAACGAAATCGATGGTAGAATAGCTGCTGTTTTCTTCGTATGCATAGATGAACCGTTTTCTGGATGCTTCCTCAATGATCGTGTATTGATAGAACTGTTGTGTTTCTTTCCCAACATAGCAGACCTTAGGGACGTACTTTACGTCCATTTGCCACTTGATTCCGATCATAGTAGGGGTGTCATAAGGCTTGTTGTGCAATGACTTTTTCTTTGTAGATTCTACTTTTTTACGGAATCCGAGACGCACAAACACACGGTAGAGCGAGCCGGGATGGCGAGAATACGCCTTGTCCTCCCGTAGCTTACCGTATAGCTCACCCAGTGAAATGTTGGGGTTCCTTCGATGATAGTCCTTGATCCACTTGAGTTCCTGCTCAGTATGGGCATTGGGATGCGGAGAATGAGGGCGGTGCGATTTTGGCATCAAGGATTCTTTTGTGCCATCATATTGCTTATTCCATCTCATCAAAGACGCTTTTGAGATCTTATACTTCCTGCATACGTACGAAATATCCCCCGTTTGTCGGTAAACTTGCACAGAATTTATTTTTGTTGTAATTTCATGTGGACAATAGCGTTTATTTATGTTATAATGTTCCATGAAGTGATCGAGTCCTTTCTGTTGAAATGAGTTAGGGGTAATTCTATTTTAGCAGAACTCGATCACTTTGTCTATTTGTTTTTCTTTTTGGTCTCACATCTATTGTAACACTACAGTGATTGGGATGCGAGGATGCGAAAAGCTCTTGAATTACCTTGCAAAATATGATATAATATTTTCGAAGGGAGTGATTGTATGGCTAAAAATTACTTGTTGATTTACTCAGAGCAACTCGCAACTGATATAGAATTACTTTGTCAAAATATAAAAGCTCCTTCTAACACTCTTTTTCAAATCCGCAAAAGTTCAAGTAGTGTGTACGCAAATATACGCGAGGCTAATTACGGGCAGAGTAAAGCGGATATGCTTTCAAAATTTGAAATCGCGCTCAAAGAATGTAGCGAAACCGAAGGTTGGTTACAGTTGTTATTCAACACAAACGGCATTGATGAAGAAACCTATAAAAATTATAGAAATCTTTGCGGTCGTATCAGACGAATGTTGATTGCGAGTTGTAAAACCTTGAAGGAGAGCATAAAGTGAAAAAAGAGTTACGGAATAAAGTTTTAGAAAAAGTCGGTGATGAACTAAATTGTAAAGGCTTTCTTTTGGTGGATTCTTCACGTAAGTGGATGATTTTCCATAGAAAGAGCGATTCCTACATTGAAATTGTTCAGATCGCTCAAGATAAATACGAAACATTTTTCAGCGTTTCGGTGTCTATTGCTTTTCTTGATGTCCCAAGTGAAATAACGAATATCAATTATGTATTTTTCAATGAATTTAATGATGGCGACTTCAAAAAAATCAGCACTGATGATTGCCGTGAAAAATTTTACTTAAAAGGAAATTTTGGAGAAGCTTTCCATTACGGCGATGTTTATTTGGCATTGGGGCGAGGAATTGTTGGCGTAAATCCCGATTCCAAGAAGCCAATCGGCTTCAGACTTAAAAAATTCAATTCTGAAACATATGACAAAATATGTGACCTTATTAAACAAAGGCTTAAAAAAGCATATCGCTGGTTGGATAAAAAGAAACAGGGCATCTAATAATTTGGACACCTTTTGTTCGTTTTTACCCTTGTTTGGACACCTTTTATCACGTTTAAGGCAACAGAAAAGCCTAATTTGTCTACCGACAAATTAGGCTTTTTTGAATGAAGCGCGCCTGCGGCGCATGAAAAATGAAGCAGTGCTTCGCCCTATGAAGTGTGCTTTCGGTACATGAGGATGCGCGGGCGCGCTTCATTCGTGTTCCGCTTGCGGAACGTTTCATATTGCCAGCGGCAATGCATCATTTGACAAACACGCCAATATATGGTACAATACTCTTGGAAGGAGTGATTATATGGATTTACTAGAGCAATTAAAAAGCAACTACAGATATAGTGACTATTATCTTCCGGACGATCGTTACGAACGATATTTGCGTCAACTTTATACCGAGCCCTTAACGCAAGAGCTTGTAGACTATTTGTGCTCGCAAATAGACAATCCCAAAAACAAACGGAGTTGCGAACTTCGGTTCATTCATTTGCAACCTCTGTTTATTAACTCTTCGGCACAAAATTTTAACCTGAAAGAATATTTATACTCTCATATCGTTAAGTGCAGACGTCTTTGGTTAAAAATTTTTTATCAGAACTTACGCCATTTTTGCAACCGAAAAGGAATTAGAGCCGATTATACAGAAATTCGAAACCAATCTCCAAAAGGTTCATGACTACCAAGACTATGAGCAAATCTTGTCAAAAGCAGGATTGCCATATCTGTGCAAAAAATATGGATACGATTGTTTTTATCATGCATTATCCGTAGCAGAAAAGGAGTATTTGAATATTGATCCTTTGCTGAGAGGCTTTTTCACTTTGGACGAGTTTGGAAACATGGTAGAAATCCTCACTCCGCAACAGTGTCACGAACGATTAGAAGCATTTCTACAGAAAGGTGATTTGTGATAGTTGACCTTTTTACTCGTTTTTGAATGTTGCTTTTCTTCGTCAATGATGACGGCTTCGCCTAAACGTATGCCTTTCACCACATTTGTCAAACATCGCATCACGCTCGACCCAAAAGTCCCAAACATAAAAAGCTGTCACCCGTGAAAAACACGGCTGACAGCTTTTTGTTATGCATTGGTGATTAAAAATCAATCTTCCTTCTTGCGTACCAATACCGCAACGCCGGCCAGAGCCGTCAGCAGTGCGGCCGCAGGAAGCACGGCACCGCAACCGCCGTTGTCTGCCGCGTCGGTATCGGTGGCAACGTCGGTCACCGTGTCAGTTCCCGCCTCGGTAGGCACTTCGGTGGGAGCTTCGGTAGGCGCCTCGGTGGGGGCTTCTGTGGGGGCTTCTGTGGGGGCTTCTGTAGGAGCCTCGGTGGGAGCTTCGGTTTCGGGCTCGGTGACGATCACCTTGTACTCACGGATGACCGCAGTGATGTCCTCGTCCAGCTTGACAATGAACTGCACGGTGTTTTCTCCCAGATTCAGCTTTTCGGTGGGCAGGACACCCATGAAGCGAGAGCCGTTGTTGGCCTTAAAGGCGGCGATGGCATCCAGCACGGGCTGCTCGGCCGCTACGGTAAAGCTGTCATCGGCGTATTCTTCACCGTTGATGATATAAGCATATCGGAAGTTCTCAGACTTGAAAGCAGCCCAACCCCAGTCAACGAGGCTGTGCACAGCGCCTGCTTCGATCCGGACGGTTTTGTCGGCCCATGCGTCAAACTGACCGGGCGTAAAGGCCTGACCGATCTGCTCGCCGGCCTCATCCATGAGTCTCAGCTCGTCGTTGGAGGCGTGGATGAATTCGGTCTTGGGGGCTTCCTTCAGACCGTAATACTGCGCAAGACCCTCGGCAATGGCGTAACCGGCCTTCTTGAGGCCTTCCTCGGTGGCAAAGACCTTTTCGTAATCGGACTTGTTATCGGCAAATGCGACCTCGATGAGCATGACCACGGGGATGTTCAGCTCCTTGCCGCCTTTAATGACGGTGAGCTTGTCGGCGGGAGAGCCGTCGGGATAGGTAGCGCCCGTACTGCTGTTGGAGGTCTTGAAACCGCGGTTATTGAGATCGAAGGTGCTGACGATTCTATCCAGAATGGGCTGGCCTGCGGCGCGGGAAGCCTTGGCGATCTCAGGGCGCCAGCTGTCGTTGGGGACCCAGATCTCGGTACCGCCCGCTTTCTTGTTGGCGGCGTTGATGTGGATGCTGACGAAGGCGTCGGCCTTGAGGTCTGCGGCCGCTTGCGGTCTTTCCATCAGCTCAGGGGTGTTGTCGGCGGTGCGTGTCAAATGAGCCTCCACGCCCTTGTACTGCTCCAGACGCTCCTTGGCGTAGGTAGCCATGGAGTAGGTGTAGATATGCTCGTTGACGCCGCCGTATTCAACGGCACCGTTGGTACCCGTCTTCTGGGGGCCGTGGCCGGGGTCGAGGGCGATGACGATGGTCTTATCCTCGTCGGCGCTGACTTCAGCGAAGGGGAAGACTACGAGCAGGGTGGAAAGGGTAAGTACAAGCACCAATACCTTGGCGAATAGCTTGATAAGAACAAAGCGGTTCATGATGTTTCCTTCCTTGGATGATATTGATCGTGCTTTCAGTATAGCACAAGATATGGGAAAAGTCAAGGAAAAAAATTGCAGACAGTCCGCGATATCTATCGCGATATCTATCCCGTCTGACCTCCCGCGCGAGGCGTTGACATTTCCGCGTATGTGTGATATAATATAAATGTTTGTCGATTTTCCCCGTTTTTGGGGAAATGATCGGCGGATTTTTTTCGTCATATTCTGTGTCAAATGTATTTGCGTCGCCTTGCGGCGGCGGAATGGAGATAACATGGTCTTTTCAAGTTTGTTGTTCGTTTTTGCGTTTTTGGTCATATGCTACGCGCTGTATATGCTCATGCCGGGAATCCGAACACGCAACGTAGTGCTGTTGCTGTTCTCTCTGATCTTCTATGCATGGGGCGGGCCGGCGCTTTTGATCCTGCTTGTGGGAATGACGCTCATATGCTATGTGGGTGGACGGTTGATCGAGCGTTTCAAGAATCACCGCAAGCTTTGGCTGGTGTTGACGCTGGTCATATGCCTTGGACTTTTAGCGGTCTTTAAGTACACGGGATTCTTCCTGTCCAACGTACAGTCGATCTTCGGTGTGCCGACAAACATTCCCTCCATCACCCTGCCCATCGGTATTTCGTTTTATACCTTCCAGCTTCTTTCCTACGTCATTGACGTATACCGCGGTGAAGTCAAGGCACAGAAGAAATTCTGGCTGTTGCTTCTGTACGCGTCTCTCTTCCATCAGTGTATCGCAGGACCGATCATTCGCTATAAGGATGTCAACGACGAGCTGGAAAGCCGCCGTATGACCCGCGAGGATACCGCTCGCGGTATCACGCGCTTTGCCTGCGGTTTGGCCAAAAAAGCGTTGCTGGCCAACGGATGCGCTGCCATTGTGGCAGAAATGGTGGAAACCCACGGAAATTTGCATACGGTGCCTGCCATGGGCATTCTTCTGGCCGCCGTTTGCTATATGCTGGAGATCTACCTCGATTTCTCAGCTTATTCGGATATGGCGATCGGTATGGGACTCATGGTGGGCTTCCACTACCGTGAAAACTTCAATTATCCTTACATCGCTGATTCCGTGACGGATTTCTGGCGCCGCTGGCATATTTCGTTGTCCTCCTTCTTCCGCGATTACGTGTATATCCCGCTGGGCGGAAACCGTGTGGGCAAGCTGAGACTGGTATTCAACCTCTTTGCCGTTTGGTTTTTGACGGGACTCTGGCACGGCGCATCCTGGAATTTCGTTTTGTGGGGACTTTACTATTTCGTGTTCCTTATCATTGAGAAATTCGTGTTCAGAATCTCCAAAGAACGCCCCCACGGTATCCTCCGCGTATTGCGGACAGTCTATACCCTCGTGGTGGTGCTGTTCGGTTGGATGCTGTTCTATTATACCGATCTCCAAAAGCTTTGGACCGCCGTCAAGGGTCTGTTCACCTTGAACGGAAACGCCCTCATGGATCTTTCTGTGCAGAGCGAGCTGCAAAACAATGCCATTTTCTTGTTTCTGGCGATTCTGGCGTGTACCCCCATCATCCCCGCCATCGGCCGTGCCTTTGAAGGCTTACGGACAAAGACAGAGACGGGCAAGGCAGGCGGCTTTGCCAAGGCGCTTGTGGCGGTATACGACGTTTTCGCCGCGGTGATCCCCGTGGGACTTGTGTTTGTCGCCCTTCTGTGTCTGGTAGGGGATAGCTACAATCCCTTCCTGTACTTCCAATTCTGAGAAAGGAGAGAACTGATGAAATTTAAAAAATTTTTTGAGTGGGTCAGGATCCTCCTTTTTTCCGCTGTGTTGATCGGCGGATGTGTGCTGGGCTTTATCCTGAGCCTTCGCCCCACTATCTCGGAATCCGAGGGACGCACCCTGACCAAATTTCCGCAGTTCAACGCGGAAAGCTTTCTTTCGGGGGAATATACCTCTCAGATCAGTCTGTGGTATGCCGACACCTTCCCCTTCCGCGATCTGTTGCTGGATCTGAGCGGAGGGCTCAAGGGCTTGTACGGCGTGGGAGATCAGGAGTTTGAAGGCTACCACGGCGAGGCAGATACACTGGACATGAACCAGGATTTCGTGTGGGACAAGGAGCCGTCCGCTCCCCCGCCCTCCATGGAAAACCCTGTGCCGCCAAACGAGGAGGAAACCACCTCCGCAGATACGGAGACCGGTACCTCCGGTGAGGAGCCCCCCACAGCCGAAACCATTGACGGCTATTACGTGAAGGGGGATACCTGCTGGGAGTTGTATTATTACAAAGCAGACCTGGTGGACCGTTACTGCCGCGTGGTGGTACAGGCGGCGCTGGATCTGGACGGAATTGCTACGGTATACGACATGGTCGTACCCACCTCCTACTGCTACGCGCTTTCAGATGCAGAGCTTCAAAAGCTGGGGGCATCCGACGGCTTGCAGACCATAGAGTTTATTTATACTGCCGTGGATGCTTACTGCCCGCAAGCGGGTGTTACGAATCCCGTGGTGACCATGCCCGTGCATGAGCTTCTGGCGCAGCATAAGGATGAATACATCTACTACCGCACGGATCACCATTGGACGGCCAAGGGCGCGTGGTATGCGAGCCGCTATTTCCTGGATGCCGTCAACCGTCCGTATCCCGCATTGGAAGAATATGAGGTCTTTACTTACGATACCTTCTTAGGCTCTCTCTACCGCCATACCCAGAATGAAAACCTCAAAAATCATCCCGATTACGTAGACGCGTATTTGTCCCCCAACGTCAAGGAAGTGACTATCTTCCGGGATGACATTTACCAGCCCCGTCCCCTCATCGACCTTGAGGTAACTTCCTCAAATAAGTATACCTGCTTCTCCTCGGGCGACCATCAGTATTACGAGACGTATAACCCGACCATCGGGGACGGCTCCTCGCTTTTGATCATCAAGGAATCCTACGGCAATGCCTTCCTTCCCATGGTGGCCGACTCCTACGAGCACGTTTATGCCATTGACTATCGCTTCTGGGGCGGGGATCTTGTCTCCTTCGTGCAGGAAAAGGGAATCGATACGGTTTTGTTCCTTAACAATCTGATGGCTACTGCGGATGACTATACGGTTCGTTGCCTGGAGAGATTGGTAAATTGATTTCAACAGAAAAACTTTTTTGGGAAAATTTCAAAAACCCCTTGCATTTTAAAATCCTTTGTGCTATAATATATAGGCTTTTGTACCCCATGTCAAAGAACATGAGAAATTTAAGAGTGAGGTAAATGAAAATGAAGAACGGAATCCATCCTGAGTACGTTGAGTGCGTTATCAAGTGCGCCTGCGGCGAAACTGTCGTTTCTCGTTCTACCAAGGGTAGCGAGATGCGTGTTGAAATTTGCTCCAAGTGCCACCCCTTCTACACCGGCAAGCAGAAGTTTGTCGACGTTGGCGGTCGCGTGGATAAGTTCAAGAAGAGACTTGCCGGTATCAAGCAGTAATCTCTTTTTGGAGCCTGTGGGATGTTGTGTTTCCACGGGAGCAATGTATCAACCGATCAAAGGACAGGTGCGCGGATGCGGCCTGTCCTTTTGTTTTTGAATATTGAATGGATGAGACGGTAAATTGTTGTTTAGCGGAGAATTAACGAAAACCCGTAGGGGCGGATTCCATATCCGCCCGTCCCCTCTAAAGATCCATGCTTATCAATGGTTTTTATATCGGGCGGATATGGAATCCGCCCCTACAGAACGACAATAACCCTCGCAAATTATTTTTAGCGGTTAATCATTTTATGCCGTAGGGGCGACCCTATGTGGTCGCCCGTCGTCCCGACATCGACAAAACCCTTGTGGGTCAACAATCTTTTTGGCGGGAGGCCACACAGGG
>JAGASP010000020.1 GCA_017621695.1 Clostridia bacterium | reverse complement strand
TTGTTTAGCGGAGAATTAACGAAAACCCGTAGGGGCGACCCTATGTGGTCGCCCGTCGTCCCGACATCGACAAAACCCTTGTGGGTCAACAATCTTTTTGGCGGGAGGCCACACAGGGCCTCCCCTACGGCCACGTTGGTTAAAGGCCCATAAACAACAATTTACAAGACCAACCCCTTGTCGGATGATTATACCCTCGCCTTGAAGAACACCACACGCGCCACCGTGCCACGGCAAATGACCGCCCCTGCTTGCGTTTCGCAAGCAGGGGCGGTTGAATATCAAAATGCAAATTTTTGAGGATTGACCGAGCTGTACCCCAGCTTGTGGGTCGCGCAAGTCGCGCCTTCGGAGAAGATCAGATTGTACTTGGCGTTGCCCGTCACCTCACAGAGGCGGAGCACCACCGAGTTCACGCCTTTCTTGAGCTTCACGTTTTGCACGTGAATGTTCTCGGCATCCCACCAGTCACATTTCTTGCTCTCGCAGATCTGCTCGCCGTTGATGTAGAGCGCTACGGGACAGTTGTGGCCGAGCTGAACACAGACCGTGTCATCCTCGCCTGCCACAAGACCTCGTACCAAATAGTACACCGCAGGCCCTTCAAATCCGCAGATGTCGCTGATGGTAAAACTGTCCTCCCTTTGGGAGAATAGCGTTTCCTCGTATCCTGTGACGGAATTTTCGGGATCAAGAGGGGTCAGAAGGGAAGTGTCATCCACATACGCCGTGTCGGTGTCCACCGCGAAATTCAGATGAAAACGGCGCACGATGTCGGTGGGATCTCCCTTGTGATCGGGATCTGACATGAGATGCCAGTAGTTGGGGACGGACAACAGCTTTTCGGTGGTGCAGACGGGATCTGTGCGCCAGATGGGGCCGATGGCCTTCCATGGGGTCGCACCGGCCAGACCGAAGGTGTAGGTTCCTTCAAAATTGCCCACCGAGTAGGTGACGGTGTAGAGGTTGGTGTCGGGCAGCATCTCGGCGTCCGCGGGGATGGTGACCGATACGGGCTTGGCATCTAAGGCCTTTCCGTCGATCTGCAGGCTGTCGCTGATGTCACAGCCATTGCCCGTGACGGTGTACTCTACCCAAACGGGCTTGTCGGTGATATTTTCCATGCACAGCATGACCGTCACCGTCTCTCCGAGACCGATGGCGCAATCGGGAAGGCCGTTCTCTTTTTCGGGGTAGATCACGTCCAAACGGAGGGGAGAGGGATCTACCTCGTGGTGATAGTCCTTGATCTCGCCACCCTCGATGCGGTCGGGCTGCCATGATTTTCCGAGCAAGGCAATATCCTCAGAGAAATCAAAGACGCTGTCGCTCCGTCTGTCGGATTTCACACCCAAAACGAACTTGATGTCGCCCCAATGATATTGGGCTTCCAAGGATTTTGCGCCGCGGATAAGGCCGATGATCGCCCCCGCAGTGGCGCAGGTGCAGTCGGTGTCAAAGCCGCAGTTGAGGGCATCCATGCCCGTTTTAATGGCATCCAGATCGCCTTTGAGCAGGGTGGTAATGGTGATACCCATATTCTGGAACATATTGGTGCAATCGGGATGGCCGTACTTGAAGAGGAGCTTGCGCAGGATGAGCTTTACGTCATCATACTTTTGGCACCAAGCCACGGTGTCGGTGACCAAGGTGCGGAACTTACATTCCTCGGGAATGGCGGACAGACCTACGTCGATCAGTGCGTATAGGTCGCAGTCATCCTCGGATACACCAAAGGCGGCGGACTCCAGAGCGGCCAGAAACATCTCGGCGTATACCGATTCCATGCCGTGATCCAAAACGCCGTCGCGGGAGGCATATTCGGCGGCCAAGGTGGGGTTTAGAGGCGCGAGACACGCCCAAATTTCCGAGCGGATGGGACAGCCCATGCCGCTGATGTAGTAGTCGTTGCAGAAGGTGCCCGAGGCAGGGGGCAGAATACCCCGCATGAAATTCTTACGCATGACCGCGTACTCCCCGGGGGAGTAGTCACAATGGGTGACGAAGCGCTCAAGGAGCTGTGCGGAGGTGAAATCCTTGCCGTGCTTTTCGGCCACGTCCAGCCAAAGGACTTGCAGGTCAAGGTCGTCGTTGGGGAGCATGGTGTTGATCATTTCGGGTTTGAAGGGCAGCTCCAGGGGCATTTTGATGCCCTCGTAGGGGGCGCCCAGGGTGCCGATGACGGTCTTGCCCAGGAAGCAGCCGTAGATCTTGTCGAGATAAACGTCGTAGGAGAGTTTGGATTGGGTCATGGTGGTGTCCTTTCAGGTATGGTCGTTTTTCTTTTTGAAAATATCGAAAAAGGCTCTTTTTGCGGGCGGTGCGCTGACGATGGCTTGGATAAGTTGCGTGTCGGGAATGAAGGAAAAGAAAATATGTGAATTGATGGGGCGTTTTTCAATGGCGTCTTCAATATTTTTAAGATCCTGTCCAAGAATCTGATAATTGCGCTTTTTCAGGTGGAACAGGCTACTCTCACAGATAAAAATGCCGTTTGGCTCGCCTGTGTTTGCCCAGCCTACATGAGAAAGATCCAAAAGATCGGGAAACTCGTCAAACATTTTGCCATACAACTGGAAAACGATCCAATGGTCGGCTACCTCCGGCACTACGTGAGAACGATAGGAAATATGGTCCTCCACCTTTCTTGCCACCATATATTTGCCGTCGCAGGCTTTGAAAAAGGCTTCATCGAAATCCACTTCGCGACCATAAATATCGGAAATGTAGGGCTTCTCGGCGGTCTTCAGTTGGAACGCAACCACATCTCCCACATCGAATACCGAGGAAAGAAATAATTTGACTTGGATCTTCTTTCTCTCCCCTTGGGGGGACAGGAGCTTTTCGCGGAAGTCGGCCAGCGCCTTCTCCCGCTTTTTCAGGGTCTTTTCGTCCTCCGCCCACAACTCCAACCCGAAGCCCCCGTCGATCATTTGGACGGCGCGGTCGCGGACGGCATCGGTGAGGATGCCCTTGCGCCACATGAAATCAGCGAGGGAATAATAGTAGTTGCACCATTCCTCCTCGTCGGATTCGTCGCAAAATTCCTCGCGAACGTATGCGTCAATTTTTTGCAGAGCGGTTTCTACGTCATAATAATAGAAAGCCGCTTGATATTCGGATTTCAGATCTTGTGCGGTATCGTTGCCCGTGATGCTGACGCTCCATGCGCCCATATGTTCGATCCTCCTTTGAAAAGGGGTCGGCTCAAGCTGTTTGAGCCGACCCGGATTTTTAGAGATGCCCTTTAATTGTACATAGACAGGCAGAGATTCAGATATTCCTCAAACTTGGCAGGACGGTTCTTCATGAACTCCGTAAGAGAACGGCGGGCGCGGCTCCAGTCACGGCTCTTGTAGCCCGATCCGATGACGTGAGACCAGCGGTCGATGTAGGCGTCCATCTCGGGAGAGACCTGATCCACCAGCGCGTCGTAATGCGCATCCAGGAGAGCCTGCTTTTCCTCAGAGATCAGATCGCGGCAATAAGCCTCAAACTCGGCACGGAACGCGTCGTTTCTCATGCAGAAGGCAAACAGACCTTGCAAATAGAGAGAATCGGGATAAAGCTTGGTTTCTCCGCTGTCGGAGTAGATGTTGTGATAGGCAGGGATATAGTTGCCCAGCGTGCGCCAGAAACTGTCCACGGTAGCACGGCTGTCCAAGTCGGAGGTCAGCTCGGGACGGCTGTAACGACCCATGGTCATGTCCATGTCACGGGTCATAAAGCGCCACTTGCCGTCGGTGATCTCAATACCCTCCACGGGCTCACCCGTGTATTTCCACAGCTTGACGTTGTTGTGAGGCCAGTCGGTGTTGCAGAGATAGAGATTGAGGGCGAACCACTCCTTCAAGCCCTTGATATCCACGTTGGCCTCCAGCTTTTTATATGCGGCATCGTATTCAGCGTCGCTTGCGCCTACCTTGCTGCAGATCTCCTTGCAGAATTTGAGCCAATCGTCCAAGGTGTTCTGTGCCATCTCGGTGTCGTCGGTCTCGTAGTAGAACCATACGCCGCAGTAACGGCAGGCACCGCCGTTTCCGTGCTCATCGCAATGACGACCTGTGTCCAGCTCACTCTTGATGACCACGACGTCGTCGTCAAGAACACCCCAGACGCGCTTGACAAAATCCTCGTTGAGGTTCTCGCGCATATCCAGAAGCCCGTAATATTCGCCGTTGATGTAGACCACAGCGTATTGGGAGTAGGAATACTCTATAGCCTCGGTGACGTCGGCGGCGAAGTTGTTGGCAAGGCCGTCGCGGATGAGGGTGGCATCCTCGGGATTGCAGGCGGTGTGAAGCAGGGAATCGTTACCGCCGTTGCGGAGAATGAAGCTGTCGTAACGATCCAGGATCTCGCCCGCGTTCTTACCGGCCTTGACCTCACGTTCGGGGAACAAGGCATAGCGGAAAGTACCTTGACCGACGTAAGCCGCATCCTCACCGAAATAACCCGTCTTGCGGGCGATGAGCTTGAAGGATTTCTGCTGGAGCGAGCGAGAGGAGCCGCCGAAGAGGCGAAGACCTGCGTCCTGAGAGATCACGGTCTCACCGCCGGGGGTGACGATCTCCACGTGGGCGGGGCGCTCGATCTTTTCGGAATAGTTCGAGATCATGTCATTGAGATCTCTTTCGTTCACCGAGATCATGACGGTGTAGAGCGTGCTTGCCGCGCTCTTGCGGATGACGTAGGTGTGCGTGATCACGTCGCCTACCATGTTCGCGCCATCAAAACGAGCGGCGCGGATGGTCAGGGCATCCTTATCCACGGTGATGGGGTTACTGTACTTATTTGAGCGCTTGGTGGGTACCGAGCCGTCGGTGGTGTAGCGGATGGTCTCGCCCTCGGGAGCAGACAGCTCTACGGTCACGGCAGAGGTATATACGCCACCCTTGACGGAAAAGGTCAGAGGATCTGCAGGAGTGGGTGTGCTTTCCTCGGGGTCGGTGACTGCTTCGGTATCCGTTGTATCGAGGGGAGTTGTCCCGTCGGCTGTTTCACCGGACTCACCTGTTTCTGTGGTGGCTGTATCGGCATATGTGTCAGACGTTGTTTCTCCGTCTGTTTCGGTCGAAGGGGCTTGGCTCGTACAAGCGGAGAGCAGGAGAAGAGAAGCTAAAAGTCCTGCTGTCCATGTGCGCAAAGTGTTTTGTTTGTTCATATGAAACATCCTTTCGGGGCATACCGCCCCAATATGATATTGTATTATAGCACATATCTTTAGGGATGATGTGATGATTTTGAAAACATTTCATAAACGATGTGTATAAATCAAGGCAGAAATTATATGAAATTACAGAAATGCGGTTGACAAGGGGGAGAGTTTCCTTTATAATGGTGGTGTGGATTGGGAAGGTAAATTGTTGTTTAGGCGGCAGTGCCGCCGGCCAACGCTCGCGTGACACTCTTCAAAGCGAGGGCGTATCACCCGATGGAGAGTACAACGGTAAATTGTTGTTTATGGGCTTTTAACCAACGTGGCCGTAGGGGAGGCCCTATGTGGCCTCCCGCCCAAAAGATTGTTGACCCACACGGGTTTTGTCGATGTCGGGACGACGGGCGACCACATAGGGTCGCCCCTACGGGTTTTCGTTAATTCTCCGCAAAACAACAATTTACCGCAATACTTCCCATCGGGTGATGAACATGGACACGGAGAGTGTCACGCGATATTGGCCGGCGGCACTGCCGCCTAAACAACAATTTACCTTCCCAAAGAAAGGAGAATCCTATGAAAATCACATCCATCACCGCTAACAAAAAAACCATCCGCCTGATGCTGGACACCCCCCTGTCTCCCGACGCGGAGGCACAGGTGCTGGCCTTTTCTCCCATTTGTCAGGAGGATCTCACACCGCTCGCCATCCTTACCCCCGAGACGGCGGGCAATATGCTCACCGTAGACCGCTTTGCCTGCGGCCGCGACGGTCTTTGCCTCTCTTATGCCCTCATGGTCGATGAGGAGATCATGGACGGTGTGCAGTATGTCACCGACATCGAGGAATCCGACCGCACCTTCCCTTACCCCGTAGTGGACACCAAGAAGGGCTTGCAGGTGGTGGACTACAAGGACGCCAAAGAATTGGGCGTGCGCCACTCTGCCATCAACGTCAACGAGGGTGATTTCCTCATGCCCGCCTACGAGGAGGGCAATACTATTGAGTTTGAGCATGACGGCCGTACCTTCTATTTTCGCAAGTCCCACGTGGAGAAGATGGACGAGACCTTCGTGGGACTCTCTGAGATCGGCTGCGTGATCTCCTTCATCCTGCTCAATTCCCCCCATTGGCGCTGCGACATCGACCCCGCCTTCTGGGAGATCATCAAGCATCCCGACTACACGGGCAAGGCGGAGGACGGCACGGGGTTGATCTCCGCGTTCAATTTGGTGACTGAAGAAGGCTTGGCTTACTACCGCGCGTTCATTGCCTTTCTGACCGATCGCTACACCCGCGAGGATATGGCACACGGCCGCGTGGTGGGCATGATCGTGGGCAACGAGGTGGACGCGGGCTATATCTGGTGCAACTCGGGTGAGATGACCATGGAGGAGTACGTGACCGAGTACGCTACCGCGCTCCGCGTGACCTGGCAGACCGCCGCCACCATCTACGCCCATATGCGGGTCTTCGTCTCCATCGACCACTTCTGGACCGCCGCTATGGACGAGAACCAGCCTCTGCGCTACTACAAGACGAGGGATATGCTGGTCTACCTCAACGAGATGGCTACAGAACAGGGACAGATCCCCTGGCACATTGCCCATCACCCCTACCCCGAGGATCTGAATTTCCCCGATTTCTGGAACGACAAGCAGGCTACTCCCGATGACGACGCCCCCATCATCACCTTCAAGAATCTGGAGGTGCTGGCGCGGTTCATTTACCGTCCCGAGTTCCTTCTGAACGGTGAGCGCCGCCGCATCATTCTCTCGGAGCAGGGATTTAATTCCCATTGGACGCCCGAGAGCGAGGTTTTGCAGGCCTGCGCTTACGGTCGCGCCTACCGCAAGATCATGGAGATCCCCGAGATCGATTCCTTCATCCTCCACTCCCACCACGACAACGCCTTTGAGTTCGGCCTGAATCTGGG
Source organism: Clostridia bacterium (assembly GCA_017621695.1). Taxonomy (GTDB): domain Bacteria; phylum Bacillota; class Clostridia; order Oscillospirales; family CAG-272; genus CAMEON01. Next base: position 3,815 of record JAGASP010000020.1, on the reverse strand, counting down.
TCTGTGGCGGAGAAAGAAGGATGGCTCGGGTATGGACGCCCCCAAGCCCATGTACTACGTGTTCAAGGCCATCGACCAAAAGGACGAGCGTGGCGTGTATCATTGGGAAAGATATTGATAGCAATAGAAAAATCCCCCGACTTCTGTCGGGGGATTTTGGCTTGATAAGCGCTCATGCTTCGGGATTGAAGAAGAGGGTCGCGCCTGCGGGGACACCCTCGCTGTTACAGAGATTGACGTGCTCGCCGTATACGTTCCAGTATACGCTGTTGTATGCGAGACCGACAAAGGCACGCTTGCTTTCTACGGTGATCTGGTTGGGCGCGGTGATGGTGGCCACGATGTTCTTGCCCTGATCCTGGGTCAGGCCGTAGCTGTTTGTCAGCAAAGCGAAGCCTGTTACATCTGTTCCGCCGTCCGAGGTTTTGAGACCGTCACCTACGTTCTCATAGGTCAGAACGGCCTTCTTGCCGCTTTCATCCCATTCCACAGACACGAGGATGGGGCCTGCGGCCTCTTCCATCTTGCGGAGTCCCTGCACGGCGGCGGCTACCTTGGCGGCACGCTGGCCCTGCTCAAACTTGCAGTTGGGGTGCAGGGTGTTCCAGTAGGTGTCGTCCAGCCACAAATCAGAGGAGACTACCTGATAGCTGTTAGGCAGGATCTGAGGAATGCTGCCCATAACGGAACGGATGAGACCTACGTCCATGGCCGCCCAGAAGGGAGCGCCTGCAGAGGCTACGAAATTGGGATGCTGCTGATAGTTGGTGGGGAATTCTATGAAATAAACAGGGAAGTCCTTGCTTACCAGGTTGTGCGTGCCTCTCATATAGGTCATCAAAGCGGAGAAGTTTTCTGCGAAAACTCTGGCGTTGGTTACCTGGAAATCACTTTCGCCCTGATACCACAGCACACCCGCGATGGCGTACTTCTCAAAGGGATTCATGTAGTGGTTATACATATAGCGACCCCAATCGGCGTTGACACCCGTGGTGACGTAATATCCCTTGGATTTGTTGAAACGGTCGGTCTTACAGGCCTCGGCCACCTCGTTGGGCATAAACGCACCCAAGGGCTGACCGTTGCCGTCGATCTCGATGATACCTACGGGGATCTTGTTGTCGGTAATGTCAATGTAGTTGTATGCAAAAAGATAGCCGATGGCGGAGAAGCGTCCGATATTTGCAAGGGTCGCCTTCTGCCAGACCGAGCCGTTTTTCAGCTCGTCGCAGACCTCCTCGGTGCCGCGCTGGGGATAACCCGTTACCTGACCCAAAGAGTTGTAGTGGATGCGGATGGGTGCGTCACCGTCGATGACGTTCTTGCCCGCCTTATCGTCGGTGTTGTTAGCGTTCCAGTGCTCGTTCATGGCATAGGCCACGTTGGACTGGCCGATGACCATATAAACGTCACCCACCAGCACGTTGGTGAACTCCACGGCCTTCTTGTCGGTGTAGATCTTCATGGTGTGCCCCATCTCGACAGAGGCTTCCATGCGTGCGCCAAACGTCAGAGTCCATTTGCCGTCTTGGATGAGCGCCTCGGCAAACATACCCTTGAACTCACCGGAGACCTTCTTGCCGTTCTCGCTTGCGGGGGCAGTACCCCAAACGCGGATGTGCTCGTTTCTCTGAACGACCATGTCATTGGAAAAGACGTTGGAGACAGAGAAATCCGCGGCATAGGGTGCATCGAGGGTCTCGCCGATCATCACGTCTGTGACTGCCTCGGTGGGTGCTTCGGTAGGTGCTTCTGTGATTTCCTCGGTGGGGATCTCCGTCACTTCATTGGAGGGCTGTTCGGTGGGCGCCTCGGAGGGTGCTTCGGAAGATCCGTCGGTGGGCGCTTCGGTCAGGGCATCGGTGAGGGCTTCGGAAGCGGTTGCCTCGGTGGTAGCGTCGGTGGGGGTTTCGTTGGTCACGGTGTCGCCGCCGCAGGCGATGAGGCCGACGGTCAGGACGAGCAGGAGACACAGAAACAGAAGACGCAAAGGCTTGCAGTTCAACATGGTTTTACGCATAGGGATTCTCCTTTCGGTTGCTTGCGGAATGTGCTCCGCAAAGATATACATAGTATAGCATATTTTTACAAAACTTGCAAGAGCTTTTTGTGTCGGATGCGAGAAGAATTTTTTATATCTTCGTTCATAAACGGTTGTTGGAATGTTAACAGATGCCGATTTCATTATTTTTTGAATTTATGTACATATGAGAAAGCTATATGCGCATGAAAAAAAGCGCACTCCGTCTGCAGAGTGCGCTTTTTGTGTTCGATCGCTTTTATGCGGCAGGCTTTTCAAAGCCGTGAATGAATCCCTTGACGTCAGCCGAGCAGATATCTCCGCCGACCACGCGGCCGCGGTAGACCAGCACGTTGGCGTACACCGGCAGGGTATAGGGCTTGCCGTCGCGGTTGCCGTAATTCGTGACCTTGAAGGTATATCGGGTCAACTCTTTTTTCTTGTATTTGGACAGATCCAACCCCTGCGCCTTTTGCATTTCGTTGTAGCCCGCAAAGACCTTGTCAAATTCCTCGGGAATCGTGACGCTCACGCTTTGCGCGGAGCCTGCGTCCACGACCCAACCGAATTGCCCGAGAAATCCTGCGGCGTCGTCGGTGGATTTGACTTTTTCGTACTTGATGGATACGACCTTGGCGGTTTCCTCTCCGTCTGCTCCTGCCTGAATGCCGCTTTGGAAATCGCTTGTGTTATTGCCCGATGCATATGCGGGCACAAAGGCGATGAGGGCGACGAGCGCCGCAAGCGCTACGCACACGATGCCGAAAAACTTGATGGTGCTGGCGCGCATGGAATAAATGAACATGATCTTACCTCCCCGAAGTATTCAGATATACGGTACAGATTATGTGAGGATGGGGAGGAATATGACCGACACGCACGGAATACGGAATCTTTTAGTCAAACCATCCTCGGACGGTTTCGAGGATCTTGAATCTGACCCGATATTTGCGGCTTTGAGTTTCGGTGACGATGCCGTATTGCTCCTTGGAAAGGCCTACCTGAATGAAGGCGTCCTCGGCGTCATCTTTCGCTGTTGCGGCAGAGAGACACAGGGGAGGGAAGAGCACGCACCACCAGTTCTGCCCCTCGGCCTCTCCAAGACAGACACGCAGAGAAAGGTATTCCCCGGCGGGAAAAGCACAGCTTTCGTAGTTGCGGGTAGGATAATCCTCCAGATCGAGCATGACGGTCACGGTTTGCTTCGAGCCGTTTTCGGCAACCACGGCCTCGGCGGCGGATTGAATGTCCGTCATATGGGCACGGACGATGGCTTCGGCTTGGTCTCTCGTTGCGGCATTTTCAAGAAGCGGAGCAGTAACGGCAAGCACACCGTCGCGGACCTTGAGCTTGAGTGCCTGATCCTCCTCGGAATCCGAGTTGGCGAGAACGTGCAGCCGCAGGACAGTGTCGTATACCTCGGCTTCTCCGTGGATGGGGAGATAGCTGAGGAGCAAAAGCAGAACTAAGGTAACGACGATGGCGACGCAAAATCTTTTGGACATGGGAAAACCTCCTTGGTGATGAATATATGTAGAAATGGTTGTCAGAGCGGTACCACCGGCGATCGGTTGCCTGCTGCAAACAGGGCTTGGGCTCGCGTGACACTCTCTGCGTCTGTGTTTGTCACCTGATGGGTAGTATAGTGGTAAATGGTTGTTTATGGGCTTTTAACCAACGTGGCCGTAGGGGAGGCCCTGTGTGGCCTCCCGCCAAAAAGATTGTTGACCCACAAGGGTTTTGTCGATGTCGGGACGACGGGCGACCACATAGGGTCGCCCCTACGGGTTTTCGT
>JAGASP010000019.1 GCA_017621695.1 Clostridia bacterium | reverse complement strand
GTAAATTGTTGTTTACGGGCGTATGACCAACATGGCCGTAGGGGAGGCCCTGTGTGGCCTCCCGCCAAAAAGATTGTTGACCCACAAGGGTTTTGTCGATGTCGGGACGACGGGCGACCACATAGGGTCGCCCCTACGGGGTTTCGTTAATTCTCCGCTAAACAACAATTTACCGCAATACTTCCCATCGGGTGATGAACATGGACACGGAGAGTGTCACGCGAGCAATGGCCGCGTGCACTGCCCGCAAACAACAATTTACCGTTGCACTTCCCATCGGGTGATACACGTCCGTCAAGGAGGGTGTTACGCGAGTCAAAGCCCTATTTGCGACAGGCAAATGGTCGCCGGTGGCACCGCACTACGGCTCAAACAGCCATTGGAAGTATCTACGGTTTCCCATCGAACGTAAAAAATGAGGAAAAGAACATGGAAAAATCAGCCCATAAGCTCCTGCTTTTGGAGCGCATTGCCGATCTGGAAAGACGGCAGCTCTGGCATCTGGACGTGGAAGACGATCCCGAGACCTACCCCCTGATGCCCGACAAGGTGGACTATCTCAACAAGAAGCTCCGCAACAAGATCATGAGCCGCATCGCCAACCGCGCGGGGGAGAAATTCTTCGAGACCCTCATCAAAAACGGCCAGCTGGTCATCAAGGAGGTGCGGGGACTGGAGAACTTTATCGCCGTGAAGGGCGGTAAGCTCATCACCTGCAACCACTTCAGCGTGGGGGACAACTACGCCGTCTGGCGGGCCATCCGCGACCACGTGGACGGAAAGATGCTCTACAAGGTCATCCGCGAGGGCAACTACACCAATCCCCCCAAGCCCTTCGGCCTCATGATGAAGCACTGCAACACCCTCCCCCTGTCCAGTCGGACAGACACCATGAAGAAGTTCAACCGAGCGGTAAAGACCCTTCTTGCCCGCGGGGAATCCATCCTTATCTACCCCGAGCAGGGTATGTGGTGGAACTACCGCAAGCCCCGCCCCATGCAGGAGGGCGCTTTTGCGCTGGCGGTGCTGAACAAGACTCCCATCATCCCCTTCTTCATCACCATGGAGGATACCGACGTGATGGACGGCGACGGCTTCCCCGTGCAGGCCTTTACGGTCCACATCCTCCCCGCCATCTACCCCGACACCACCCTTCCACTCCCCGCCCGCAAGGAAAAGATGCGTCGGGAGAACTACGAGGCGTGGGTGCGTGTCTACGAGGAGTTCTACGGGATCCCCTTGGTCTACAGCGAGGACACGCAGGCATGAAGCTCTATTTAACCATCATCGGCGTGGCCATGACGCTGATTGCGGGGATCAATATCGCCTGCGGCGTGGCGTCTCCCCTGTACGCCGCCGTAGCGGTGGTCTTCTGCGTGGTGCTCCAGATCATTCTGGATAGCGTGGCCGCCCTGGCCATCCGCCTCACCCCCGACCGCCTCTATCCCGCCGAGTCCCCCCGCTACCGTGTCAGCGGTTGGGAAAAGAAGCTCTACCTCAAGCTGGGTGTGCGCGCCTGGAAGGATCACATCCCCGATCTGGGCGGTATCGGCGGCTTCAGCAAGAAGCGCCTGCAGTCTCCCGACGATCCCGCCTACGTTGAAAAATACGTCATCGAGTGCCACAAGGGAGTGCTGACCCACAGGCTCTGCTACCCGCTGGGACTGCTCGTGATGCTGACTCTCCCGGGGCTCTGCGCCCTGACTATCGGACTTCCCGTGGCGGTCATCAACCTCATGCTGAATGCCCTGCCCACCATGGCGCTTCGCTATAATACCCCCATGCTTTTGCGGATGCTGCAACGGATGCGGCAAAAGCAGACCGCAGCGCCCACGGCGAAATAGACCGTGTTGCCGTTATCCTTGGGGCTTTTCCTGCACATCAAAACCGCGGTCTGTAAACGGTCGCGGTTTTTCTTTGCGGCAAATGGAGCTTGGCGAGACAAGCATATTTGATTTGTGAAAAGCCAACGTTGACAATTCAAGAGAAAAATTGTGTGATATACTTTACAAATTGAGTTTCGTGTGTTATAATAAACTTGCGACGTAATTGAATATTGTGCATATAAGTGTACATTTTTATCAAGGTAAAAATGTATGCTCTTGTTTGTATACTTGTATGCACATTTATATAACAATTGCGTCGCGGCAAGGAGCCATACATTTTTCGGTGCGTGGCTTCGGCCGCGCACTTTTTGTTTTGGGAGGAACATACCGTGGACAAGATCATTGAGGCCTTATATTTCAGTAACATCGGAGCTCTGAACAAAGCACAGAGCCCCAAGGAGCAGGAGCTTTTGGGCTTTCTTGAGCGTCACAAGGCCGCACTCGCAGGGGCACTTGATGCAGACGGAAACGAGCGTTTGGAAAAATACACGGGATGCTATGACGAGCTTCTCACCGAACGGGAGATCGAGGTTTTCAAGCAGGGCTTCAAGCTGGGTATGTGCTTTGCCCTTGAGGGGACGGATATACAAACGGAATAGCAAAAGGGTCGCCGTGCGTTTCACACGGCGACCCCTCATTTTTTACTGCTCTATACCGCAAATACCGTGCAATGCTCCCCGATGATCACAGGGGGCACCGTTTCTCCGGCTTTTGCATAAATATCCTTGACCATGGCGGCAAGCACCGTGCACACAGGAAACTCGGTGTGGTAATGCCCCGCCTCCACAAGGGTCATGCCCTCAAAGGGAATATCGCAAAGCTGATGGTATTTCAGCTCGCCCGTGACGTAAGCGTCAGCCCCCGCACGCATGGCCGCCGACACGTCGCCGTCACCGCCACCACCCAGCACAGCCACACGGTGGATGGGCTTGTCTGCGGGAGCGCACACCACCGAAGGTGCGTGCAGCCGCTCCTTGACGAAAGCGGCAAAATCCTTGGCGGACATAGGCTCGTGCAGATACCCGATACGCCCCATTTCCTTCCCCTCGGGATTGTCACAGTCTCCGAAGGAGGTGACGTCTGCGAGGTCGAGACAAGCCGCCAGCGTGTCGTTGACACCGCCGTCTACTGTGTCGAGGCGGGTGTGAAAGGACATGGCGGACATTCCTTTTTGGATGAGCTCGATCACCTTGCGGGAGACCGTCGTCTCGTCGCACACGGCCTTGATGCCGCGGAAGAGCAGGGGATGGTGGGTCAGAATGACGTTGCAGTCCTGAGACCGCGCGGCCTCAACTGCGGCCTCGGTGGCATCGAGGGCAATATAAATTCCCGTTACAGGGGCGTTTTTATCGGGGCAGACCGCAAGGCCGTCATTGTCCCACGGACAGGACAGGGAACGGGGGATGCGGGCGTCGAGTGTGTTGTAAAATTCGATGATGGTCATACGTTAACCTCCCAGGGCTTGTAATTGGACTTGCAGAGCTGCAAGGAGCGCATCCGATGCCGCCGTGTCCTGCCCAGCCAGATTGCGGGCGTTGCGCGCGCGGGTCTCTTTTTTGATGGCCTGCTCGATGAGGCGGCGGTGGAGCTGTTTTTCTTCGGGGGGATACAGGCAACCCGTCAGCGCCTCGGCAGGATCTTTCGGAGGGCACAGAGAATCGGGCGCGTAGTCGGCGCAAATGACCTGATAGATACGGTCGCCCTCGGCCGACAGGGATTCTCCCGTGATGGCAAAGCCCATGCGGGGCAGAGCCTCGCGTAGCTTTTCGGGGTGGGTCATGGGCTGCAAGATCAACCGCATTCCCGACGCTTTGATCCACGGCGCGGCCTCGAGAATGGAGACGATCAGCTCGCCGCCCATGCCGAAGACCACGACGGTTTTGGGAGCATAGGCCTCCAGACCGTTCAATCCGTCGGTGCAAACGGTTTTGATGTACCCCGACAGGCGTTCGGCGCGGATATGCTGTTCGGCGCGTTCCACAGGGCCTTTGTTGATGTCGGACGCGATGGCAGATAAGACCTCGCCGTTCTTAGCTTCCACGGGGGTCAGGATGCGCTTTTGGCAAAGATAGATGGGGAGGTAGGCGTGGTCGGTGCCCACGTCGGCCAGAAGTATACCTTGGCGCACGTATTTGACAGCGCACATGAGGCGGGGAGACAGGTGGATCATAGATACCTCGGACAGATAAAATATGTGTGGGGGCGAGATGCCCCCTAAGAATTTGCCGAAGGACGGGAAGACCGCGCCCTTCGGCAAGGGATATCAGTTGTTTTCGAGATGGGCGTTGATCTTTTCAACCAGTGCATCGGCATCGGTGCCGTGAACGGCGCAGGCCTGTTCGATGGACTCGCCGCGGGCAGAGGGACAGCCGAGGCAGTGCATACCGATCTCAAAGAAATACACAGCGGTGTCGGGAGCCATGTCCAGAACGTCGCCGATGATGGAATCCTTGGTAACCTTCATTTGTATATACCTCCGTTTTGGAAATTTGCAATTTGCCCTTATATTATACACGGTTTTGGGCAAGATGTCAAGGGGCAACGGGAGGGAAGTTGCGGAAAGTGTGTGTGGGTCGCTTGCGTGGGGCTCGGCTCGGGGGACACTTTCCGTGTCGGAGGTGTATCACCCGATGGGAAGTACAACGGTAAATTGTTGTTTAGCGTGGCGACCGCCGCGCGCTGTCATCCTGAGCAAGGCCGCTGGCCGCGCCGAAGGATCTCCTTCTGCCTCTCCAAACCATGATCATAAAAGGACTTTCGTTTATCACGAGATCCTTCGACTCGGGCGTCGCCCTCGCTCAGGATGACTATTTCAAGGTGGGGCGAAACTATACTAAACAACAATTTACAAGACTAAGATCTTGTCGGGTGATGTACCTCCCCTGCGGAGAGTGTTACGCGAGCGTTGGCCGCGGGCACTGCCCGCTAAACAACAATTTACCCCTCAGTCTCTTTTCCCCGTCTTGATCTCCCCGTGCTTTGCCTCATACGCCTCAATGCAATCCCGAATCAGAATCAAGATCTGACTGTTGGCGCTGCGGCCTTCGTAATCTGCAACATAATGAAGTTTGTCAAGCATTTTTTCGTCAATTCGAACACTGATACATTTAATGGCCATAAAATAACCTCACTTTTAACATATTATGCATTTATTTTAATTCCATTATGATGTATAATGTTCAATGTGAAATCAAATAAATGCCTATATGGCATCAAATTGCTTGCAAAGGAGATAGAATTATGAAAATCGCCGTCATTGGCTCCAGAAATCTGACTTTCAACTATTTTGATATGGTCATCCCCACCGTGTGCACCGAAATCGTTTCGGGCGGCGCCAAAGGCATCGATACCTGCGCGCGCCTCTGGGCAGAGGAAAAGGGGCTGATCTATACCGAATTTCTCCCCGATTACAAGCGCTACGGAAAAGCCGCACCGCTGATCCGCAACCGCCAAATCGTGGATTACGCCGACGCGGTACTGGCCATCTGGGACGAAAAATCCAAGGGAACATATCATGCCGTCATGTACGCGAAAAAGCAGGGAAAGCCCATCGCGCTGCTTTCTGCGGATCCCTTGCATATTATTGATAATTCGTTGACAAAATTTACAGAGAGCACTTGACAGAACAGGTGCTATGTTGTAAAATATAAAAGGTTATGCCGCTGTTACGGCACAGACCGAAACACGAAGAAACGGAGAAAGACGCATATGTATAGAATCGGTATTGATCTGGGCGGAACCAATATTGCCGCAGGCATCGTTAATGACGCTTTTGAAATTATTTGCAAGGACAGTATCCCCACGGGCGCTGACCGTCCTGCTCCGGAGATCGCCGCAGATATGGCAGCCCTCTGCCACAAGGTCTGTGAAAAGGCAGGAGTCTCTCCTTCGGAAATCGCCTCGGTTGGTATCGCCTCCCCCGGTATTGCCAACCACGACGACGGTGTGATCGAATACTGCTGCAATATCCCTTCCTTTTATCAATTTCCTGTTTGCGAAGCCGTCAAGGCCGGTTTCCCCGTAGCTGATGTGTTTGTGGAGAACGATGCCAACGCCGCCGCATGGGGTGAAGCCATCGCGGGTGCCGCCAAGGGAACCTCCAATTCCATTATGATCACCCTCGGCACGGGTGTTGGCGGCGGTATCATCATTGACAACAAGGTCATTTCGGGCTTCAACTACGCAGGCGCTGAGCTTGGCCACATGGTCATTTGTGTGGACGGTGTGCAGTGCGGTTGCGGCCGCAAGGGCTGCTGGGAGGCCTATAGCTCGGCAACGGCGCTCATCCGCATGACCTCTGAAAAGCTGGCCGAATGCGAAGCAAGCGGACGCAAGACCGCGATGACCGACGCTGTGGCCGCCAAGGGCAAGGTTTCGGGGCGCACCGCGTTTGACTGTATGCGCGCAGGTGACGAGGCCGCGACCGAGGTCGTGAACACCTATCTGCATTATCTCGCGCAGGGTCTTTCCAATATCATCAATATCTTCCAACCCGAGGTGCTGTCCATTGGCGGAGGTATTTCGGGTGAGGGTCAGTCTCTCGTGGAGGCGCTGCTCCCTGAGATCCGCCGTGAGGTGTACGGCCAGGGCATCGTCAAGTCTCCCGAGATCCGCATTGCTGCCCTCGGAAATGACGCAGGCATCATCGGCGGTGCCGTGCTGGGACTTAAATAAAAACAATTTGATTGCAGACAAGCCCGCGACCCCGTTTGCGGGCTTGTTCTTGCAGGTGGCTTTTTACATTCGCGCGCCATATAGATGTTGCGTTATATTCAAATTGTTGTTTAGCGGAGAATTAACGAAAACCCGTAGGGGCGACCCTATGTGGTCGCCCGTCGTCCCGACATCGACAAAACCTTTGTGGGTCAACAATCTTTTTGGCGGGAGGCCACACAGGGCCTCCCCTACGGCCATGTTGGGTAAAAGCCCATAAACAACAATTTACCGCTATACTGCCTATCGGGTGATGAACACAGACACGGAGTGTGTCACGCGAGCAATGGCCGCCGCACTGCGGCAAACAACAATTTACCGTTATACTGCCTATCGGGTGATGAACACAGACACGGAGTGTGTCACGCG
>JAGASP010000018.1 GCA_017621695.1 Clostridia bacterium | reverse complement strand
TGTAAATTGTTGTTTACGGGCTTTTAACCAACGTGGCCGTAGGGGAGGCCCTGTGTGGCCTCCCGCCAAAAAGATTGTTGACCCACAAGGGTTTTGTCGATGTCGGGACGACGGGCGACCACATAGGGTCGCCCCTACGGGTTTTCGTTAATTGTCCGCTAAACAACCATTTATCTTTCTATATTTTCCGCTTGGCCTTTGCGCAAAGCAAGCTGTTTCGCGCACTTACCGTATCGGGAGAGATCGGTGCCCCCTCCGAAAGGAGTGCACGGATCGTCATGTCGAAAGAAAGCAGAATTACCTTGTCCAGAAAATCCAACCGCTCCTCCATCTCCATAATCTCGGGATGTGCTGACCAGAAGCAGACACGAAGCGCGACACAATCGGGAAAGGTTCGACTTTCGTCAATATAATCTGCCAGATAAATGATCTTTTCCCCCAGCGTCATGTCGGCTCTGCCCGTGGTGTGATACCGCACAGCGGAGATCACTTCCTCGTGGGCAAACGAAGGAAATACCGTGGGGATCAATGCGGCGGCTGTTTTGGCATGATGCGTTTTGGGAGAGAGGCGGTCTGTCGGCGACAGCGCGATCCCCAAGGATTCGCACAAGGCTTCCTGCTCGGAGGCTTTCTTTTCTTTGGTCAGATCATGCAAAAGTGCCGCGGCACGCAAAATCGGCTCTTTTTCGGGACAGTACAGGGAGCTCAGCCTTGCCGCCATTTCTTCTACAGCCGCCGTATGTTCAAACCGCCCGGGCGACATTTCGGTACGGACAGCCTCCCGCAAAGCATCCAGCGCTTCGGGAGTCGGCATGGTCAAAGTTTGATTCATCATATGTTACGCTTGAATATATAATCCTTTTTCTTTGATATAGCATTCTACGGCAGGCGGCACAAGACCCGCAACGGATTTTCCCTGTGCAACGACCGCGCGAACCGTGCTGGAGGACAGTTCGATGGGGGGAGCTGTGATGCGACGCACGACCTTGCCGTACGTTTTGTGATATTCGGTGATCTTTCCAACAATCGCGTCATCCAAAGACGCATCTGCCTCGCGGCGGATATACACGGGATAGCAAAGCTCAAAGATCTTTTCGGGCTCACGCCAGCTTCCCAGAGTCAAAAGCATATCCGTCCCCATGAGAAGAAACAATCGGTTTTCGGGATGATAAAGCTCGCGAAGGGTGTCCACGGTATAGCTCTTCCCTTCCCGACGGATCTCCATATCGCTGACGATCACGCCCTCCACGTTTTCAAAGGCCAATCGGCACATTTCCAAACGGTCGGCAGGGGTGGCATCACCTTTCATCTGCTTATGGGGAGAGATGCCCGTGGGAATGACATAAAGAATATCCAGCCACATCTGCTCCATAAACGCTTTGGCAGCGGCAACGTGGCCAAGGTGCACGGGAGAAAACGTACCGCCGTAAATTCCGATTCTCATAGGCTTACAGCTCGATGGGGTGCTTGGAGTCCTTGGAAACACGGTACAGAAGCACCTTGCGTCCGATCACGCCCACACAATGCGCGTGGGTGATCTCGGAAAGTGCATCAGCCGCCTCACGAGGGGTATAGTCACAGTTTTCGAGTACGGTCAACTTGATGAGCTCACGAGCCTCCAGCGCGTCATGAACCGTCGTGATCAAGGTATCGTTGATACCGCCCTTACCCACCTGAATGATGGCCGACATATCCGAGGCCATCGCACGGAGCTTGGCTCTTTGGGCGGAGGTAATGGGGGTCATCTCGTATTCTTCAATCTGATATTTGCTCATATGTTTACCTCAAGATTTCAATTTCAAATAGTTTCTCAGCTCCTCAGCCAGCTTTTGAATGGCGCGACCACGGTGGCTGATGAGATTCTTCTCCTCGGCGTTCATTTCCGAGAAGGTTTTATTTTGGGGTTCTCCCTCCGCTTCGGGAAGATAGAGGAACAGCGGATCGTAGCCAAAACCGCCCTCTCCGCGATACGCCCGCAGGATGATTCCCTTGGCCTCTCCGCGCACGACGATCTCATGACCGTCGGGAAAAACGCAGGCGATGACCGACACAAACTGCGCCGTTCTTTTCTCGTCCGGTATGTGCTCCATATGCTTGAGGAGGAGCTCGTTATTGGCGGCATCGTCACCGTGACCGCCGGCATAGCGCGCGGAATACACACCGGGTGCACCGTCAAGCGCGTCCACGGCAAGTCCAGAATCGTCGGCTACCGCGGGATAACGGTTGCCGCCTGCGGCCATGGCCGTGCGAGCCTTGATGAGCGCGTTTTCTTCAAACGTCGTACCGTCCTCCTCAATGTCATCAGCAAATCCGATATCATCCAGCGAAAAAATGCGGATGTCGGGGACGGTGTCCGAAAGAATCGCGTTCAACTCGCGGATCTTTTTCTGATTACGGGAAGCAAGAATCATGTCCATATTGATTTCACCCTTTTCCTATTAACACAGCCTTTTTGATGTTTTTTATGAAAGGTTTTTGAAGGGTAGCGAAGCGGCGACGCGGTAGTGAATGACTGCCGGTGGCAGTCAGAGCCGCGGCGTGACCGAGCCGCAGCGAGACTCTAAGGGAACCTTTTTGCAAAAAGCTTCCCTTAGCCGTATTCCTCATACTCCTCGTACTCCTTACTCTCCAAACAGAGCGCTGACGAAGTCGTCAGCATCAAACTCCTGCATATCGTCGATCTTCTCACCGACACCGATGAACTTGACGGGAATACCCAACTCGCGCTTGATAGAGATGACGATACCACCCTTGGCGGTGCCGTCCAGCTTATTGAGGGTAATACCCGTAATATCGGCGGCATTGCGGAACTCCTTGGCCTGGGACACAGCGTTCTGACCCGTGGTAGCGTCCAGCACAAGCAGGTTTTCGCGGCAGGCATCAGGCAGCTCGCGCTCGATGACGCGATTCATCTTGGCCAGCTCGTTCATGAGGTTCTTTTTGTTTTGCAGACGGCCTGCAGTATCAATGATGAGCACGTCGGCCTGCTTTTTCTTGGCGGCAGCGATGGCATCGAACACCACAGCGGCAGGGTCACTGCCCTCGCTCTGCTTGACCATTTCCACCTGTGCGCGTTCACACCAAACGGCGAGCTGGTCGATGGCGGCGGCGCGGAAGGTATCTGCGGCGGCTACCACGACTTTTTTACCGCGGAGGCGGAGACGCTTGGAGATCTTACCGATGGAGGTTGTCTTACCTGCGCCGTTGACACCGATGACCATAATGACAGTAGGCGTGGTATCCAGCTTCAGGGGCTGAGTTTCACCGATCATGTCGGTGATGATCTCGCGGAGCGCGGCCATGACCTGCTCCTTCTCCTTGAGGCGGCCGTCCTTGACGCGCTCGCGAAGCTCGTCCAGAATCTCCTCGGTGGCGGCCATACCAATATCGGCCGTGATGAGGATCTCCTCCAGTTCTTCAAACAGATCCTCGTCGATCTTGGTGAAGGCTTTCAAAAGGTTATCCACGGGGGCAAAGATCGCGTTTCTCGTCTTGGTCAGACCGGATTTGAGACGTCCCCAGAAGGATTTTTTGGTGGTGGTATCTTCTTCGGGCTCGGCTTCAATCTCCGACTCTGCCTCGACCTCGGGCTCTGCCTCGACCTCGGGCTCTGCCTCGACCTCGGGCTCTGCCTCAACCTCGGGCTCTGCCTCGGCTTCGGGCTCTGCCTCGACTTCGGGCTCTGCCTCGATTTCGACCGACAAACCGGCTTCTGCCGCCTCGGCGGCGGCAATCTCCTCCTCGGTCAAGCCCTCCTCCGCAAGCACGTCCTCGCGGATGTCGGCATCATTTTGCTGTTTCTTTTTCTTACCAAACAAATTAGCTAAAAAGGCCATTCCAATCGTTCTCCTTGTTTTTGGAAATATCTGCGATATCCAGAGCCAGCACCTTGGAGATACCGTGCTCAGGCATGGTGACACCGTAGAGTCTCGTAGCCGCGGCCATGGTACCTCGACGGTGAGTGATCATGATAAACTGCGTCTCATCAGAGTAACGCTTGATGTACTGCGCCAGACGTTCCACGTTGACCTCATCAAGCGCGGCCTCGATCTCGTCCAGGATGCAGAAGGGGGTGGGGTTGACCTTCAGGATCGCAAAGAACAGGGCAACGCCAATGAAGGCCTGCTCGCCACCCGAAAGCTGCATGAGACTCTTGATGATCTTTCCGGGAGGTGCGGCCTTGATCTCAATACCGCTCTCCAGTACGTTTTCAGGATCGGTCAGGGACAGCTCAGCCGAGCCGCCGCCGAAGAGCTCCGAGAAGGTCTTTCCGAAATTCTCATTGATAGCATTAAAGGAGGTCGTAAAGGCATCCTTCATCTGTGCCTCCAGCTTGGTGATGACACCGGTAAGCTCGGCACGGGATTTCTCCAGATCCTCGATCTGAGCGCTCATGTACTCGTAGCGCTCCTTGACGTCCTTGTACTTCTCCACCGCCTCGGGATCGAAATGTCCGATGGCGCGGAGCTTGTTGCGGCATTCCGTCTGGGTCGCCAGCATCTGCGTGCGGTTTTCGGGAGTCACGGGCGGGAAATTCAAAGCGACGGCCTCGGCGCGTGTCAGCTCATAGTCCTCATAAAGTCGTCCGGCAAGCTTCTCCATCTCTGTTTCCAAAGCTTCCAACTTGCTGCTTGCCGTGGTAAATTCACGGAAGAGATTTTCTCTGTCCGACATCTGCTCACGGAGCTTTTGGGTCAAAGCAGACAGCTTTTGTTCAAAGGCCGCACTATTCTTCTCAGCTTCCTCGCGGCCTGCGGTCAGCTCTGCCATGCGGCGCTCGCCTTCGGCGTATCTGCGGCGGTTTTCACGCTGTGCTACGTCATAATCGGTCAGCCGTCTTCGGTGCGTCTCCACCCGGTCATCCAAAGCCTTCATATCCGCCATCAGATTTTGGATACGCTCGTCGCAAACCCGCAGCAGCGTTTCCTCTGTCTCCTTATCCTTGCGCACCTCGCTGATGGAGATCATGAGCTTGGTCTGCTCCACCTCCAAGGCATCCACCTGATCCTCGGTCTCTCCCTTGATCTCGGCCTTTTCAGAACGGAGCAGCTTCAATTCTTCTACAGCGTGGGTAAGAGCCACCGTTTCCGCACGGAGGGAGAGGATGTCCTCTTCGTTCTGCTCGCTCATACGAATGAGCTTTTCGCAGTCCTCCTTCATGCGGTTGAGCAGGGTGACGTTGGCATCCAGCTTTGCCTGTACCTGATCTCTGGCGGCTGTCTCGTTGCCGATCAAAACGCGAATGAGATCCCGTTTGTCCTCCAAAGAGATCTTGTCATCATCCGCCTCCTTGATCTGCTCCTTGATCTCGGCAAGCTCCTTTTCCATCGTCTCAATACTGCCCTTCATCTCTGCAAGCTCGTCACTCATACGTTTGATCTCACCTGCGCGGGAAAGAGCACTGTTTTTCTGGTTCACCGAACCACCCGTAAAGGAACCGCCCACGTTGATCTGCTGGCCGTCCAGCGTCACGGCGCGAACGCGGTAACGCAGCGCCTTGGCCATGGCGGTGGCGTGGTCGATGGTATCGAACACCACGGTGCGTCCCAAAAGAGAGGACAGTACGTTGCGGAATTTTTCATCACAGGAAAGCAAGGTGTCTGCCACGGCCACAAAGCCGGGGAAGCCTGCCGCCTGCTTCATTTCGGGCGTTTCAGTCTGGGGGCGCATAGACGTCAGGGGGAAGAAGGTCGCACGACCCGCTTCGCCGCGCTTGAGGCAGTACATAGCGGCCTTGGCTGTAGCCTCATCCTCCACGACAACGTGCTGGAGGTTTGCGCCCAGCGCCGTTTCCACAGCCGTAATATAAGGCTGATCCACCGATATGACCTTGGAAAGCGGTCCGTAAATGCGTCCACACTTTTCTCCGCCAAATCCAGTAACGTGACCCTCGGCATATTGCTTCATGATATACTTGACCGCGTGCGCATACCCCTCATAATGCTCTTCCATGGCCTTATAGGTAGCGATGCGCTGAGACAGAGAGTCGCGGCGAAGCTTTTGCCCGTTCAAGCGATCAAACAGATCGCCATATGTTTCATTGAGCTCTGCCAATTGCTTTTCGGCTTCCGTAATCTGCTCGCTCACACGCTCCAGCGTATCCGTATAGCCGTTCAAAGTCTTTTGGCGCTTAGCGACCTGCGCTTCCAGATCACGGGAAACGCTTTCGTACTGCTCCATGTCGGTCAGAATACCGCTGTTTCTGTCGCTGTTGGAGTCACGGGCATTTTCCAGCACCGAAACACGCACCTTGAGATCCACGATGGCCTCTTCGCGCTCACGGATATCCGCACCCATGAGATCCACAGCCTCTTCAAGACCCATGATGGTCTCCTGCATGGCCGTCAGCCTGGCGGCATTTTCGTCAAAGGAAGCGAGCAGGCTCTGCTCTTTTTCTTCATGCGTGCGCAGTTTTTCACGGTGCGAAGCCGCCTGTCCTTTTTCAGCAGTCAGCTGTCCTACCAAGCCCTCGCGGTTTTGCTCGGCAGACGAAATCATTTCCTTGGTGTGCGCGATATTGCTTTCTGTCACACGGAATTCGCTGTCCAGGCTGTGCTGGGTATCCGTCAGCTCCGTGATCTCTGCTCGTAGCCCTTCGGTAGCCGTGCGACTGTCCTGGCTCATTTCGGTCAGACGCTTATTTTGCATATCCAGGGATTGCAACGCATCGTCCGCTTGACCGAGATCAAAGGAGGCACGTTGCTTCAACTCGGTGGCCGAGGCAATATCGTTGTGAAGACGCTCGGTCTCATACAGCCAGAGACTGACATCGGCGGCCTTTTTGCGATCCAACAGTACAAGTGCGCGCTTGGCCTTTTCGGCCTCTCGCTCCAGCGGTCCGACCTGTGCTTCTACCTCCGCAAACACATCGCGGATGCGCACCATGTTGGCCTCCACGTGATCCAGCTTGCGTTCGCTCTCGTTTTTGCGGAGACGGTATTTGGCAATACCCGATGCATCCTCAAAAATACTGCGGCGCTCCTCGCTCTTGCGGGACACCATGTCGGCAATACGGCCCTGACCGATGATAGAGTATCCGTCACGGCCAATACCCGTATTCAGGAACAGCTCGTAAATGTCCTTAAGGCGGACGGACTTACGGTTGATCAGATATTCACTCTCCCCCGCGCGAAAATAGCGGCGGGTAACGGTAACCTCGTCATATGGACAGTCCAGCTTGCAGAAATCCGAGGTGTTATCAAACGTGACCGATACCTCGGCGTAGCCCATGGGACGGCGGCTGTCTGCACCGCCGAAAATGACGTCCTCCATTTTGCTGCCGCGCAGGGTCTTGGAGGAGATTTCACCCAACACCCAACGCATCGCGTCGGCAATATTGGATTTACCGCTGCCGTTGGGGCCGACGATGACGGTCACACCGGCGTTGGCATCATCCTCCACCCGCATCTGAGAAGAGGAATGTCCCGGATCGAAGATCAGCTTGGTACGATCCGGAAAGGATTTAAAACCTTGAAGTTCTATGGATTTAAGATACACAACGGTCTCCTTTTTTCAAGTTTATATCGCCTTTTGTTCAAAGCGTTGGGAGATTTTTAAGAAGGGACGCAGGATACGCGAACGGATATCCAACATTTGGTCATAACTTTTTTAAAAGCTTTTGGAGATTCTTAAGAACCTTTTCCCGAAAAGGTTCTTAAGCGGGGGTCAAGGGCAGCGCCCCTCGTCCTCCTCTTACTTCACACCAAACAGCGCCAGTGCATCCTTGGCGGCGGCCTGCTCGGCCTTGCGCTTGGAGCGACCCTTACCGCGTCCGATGACGTTGGAATTGAGGCGCGCCTCTACCTCGAAAACCTTCATATGGTCGGGGCCTTCTTCATGAATGAGAACGTATTCCAGATGATCGCCCTCGGTTTGCTGGATAAACTGTTGCAGGGGGGTTTTATAATCTCGGTCTGTGCCCTTGGATTCGTATTCCTTGAGATCCTCCTCCACCAGAGGAAGCAGGAATGTGGCAACGGCATCCAGACTGCTGTCCGTGTCTATGTAAAGCGCAGCCAAAACCGCTTCAAACGCGTCTGCCAGAATATTTTCGTTGTCTCTGCCGCCGTTTCGATCCTCGCCAATGCCCAACAAAAGGCATTCGCCGAGACCGATCTTCCGCGCATAACGCGCCAGCGCCGGTGCACACACAACGTCCTTGCGCATACAGGTAAGATCTCCCTCGGGCTCGTTCTGATAGTGGTGATACAAATATCGGCTGACCACCAAAGACAGCACCGAGTCACCGAGAAATTCCAAGCGCTCGTTGCAGAGCAAATGGTGGTTGCGCTCTCCCGTCTCGTTGGAATGGGAGGAATGTGTCAGCGCACGGATGATGAGACTCCGATCCGCAAAAGCATGACCGAGCTTGTTCTCCAATGCATCCAAAGCGGCAACAAAATCAAGATCGTGTGCGTCACGTAGCATGATGTTCTCCTCCTTCACATGATTTGGGTGTGGCTGTAGCGGCTTCCATGCCGGCTTGCATCTCGTCGAGTGCCCCCGAAGACACCAAAGCGCGCGCCTGATAAATCGCATTTCTGAACGCTTTCTCCTTGGAAGACCCGTGTGCTTTGATGACAGGCTTGCGAAGCCCCAAAATTGGACTGCCGCCGATCTCGGAGGCATCAAAGCCCTTGCGGAGCTGCTTGATCTTCCCCTTGACCATCAAATAGGCGAGTACCCCGCCGAGTCCCGACTGAAAGACACCCTTCAGCTTATGCGAAAAAAGCTTACCCATGCCTTCAAATGCTTTGAGAGTGATGTTCCCCGTAAATCCGTCGGTCACGACCACGTCACAGCTACCGTGCGGCAGACTTCCCGCTTCCACGTTACCGATAAAATGGATATGCGGACAGGCCGCAAGCTGCGCATAGGCCTGCTTTGTCAGGTCGGTTCCCTTATGCTCCTCGGTGCCGTTGTTCAAAAGTCCCACGCGAGGCTTTTCGATACCGTAAAGCGCTTTCATATATGCCGTACCCATGACGGCAAATTGCAAAAGGAATTCAGGCTGCACGACAACGTTGGCTCCCGAATCCAAAAGAAGCACGGGCGGGTCAAACGGAAGCACAGTACCGATGGCCGCGCGGTGAACGCCCTTGGCGCGTCGGGCGATCATGGTCGCTCCCGCAAAAAGCGCGCCCGTATTGGTACAGCTGACCACAGCATCCCCCTCGCCATCTGCCAAAGCGCGGAGAGCAACCGTCATGGAGGCATCCTTTTTTTCGGATCTCCATACCATCGCATCGTCGTCCATGGTGATAACGGCCTCGGTGTGACGGATCTCAAAGGGAGTCAGGTCATAGCCGCGTTCTTCGGCAACAGCTTTGATGCGCGACTCGTTGCCCACGAGCAAAAACTCGCAGTCAGCGGCGCGATCCTTGTATGCGGACACTACGCCTGCCAGCATTTCATGAGGGGCGTGATCGCCGCCCATGCAATCAATGATGAGTTTCATGATGTATCCTTTCGTTTTGATATGACAAACGATAGGCTCAAGGATGGTTACGATGGGATCGTAGCCATGCTTGCACCTATGGTTGAGAAGTGAATTCGTGTTTGCCGCAGTGCGGCGGCCAATATCGCGTGACACTCTCCGCAGGGGAGGTGCATCACCCGAGGGGTAATACTACGGTAAATTGTTGTTTATCTTCCTATCAACTTTCTTTCCTCGTCGAAAGAAAGTTGCAAAGAATCGCCGCTCAGGGCAGAACCTACGGTTCTCCCCAAGACCCCAACTCCCTCGTGACGCACGCCGCTCCCCGATAGGGGAGT
>JAGASP010000017.1 GCA_017621695.1 Clostridia bacterium | reverse complement strand
TTATTGTCGTTCTGTAGGGGCGGATTCCATATCCGCCCGATATAAAAACCATTGATAAGCATGGATCTTTAGATGGAACGGGCGGATATGGAATCCGCCCCTACGGGTTTTCGTTAATTCTCCGCTAAACAACAATTTACAAGACTAACATCTTTTCGGGTGATGCGCCTCCCATGCGGGGAGTGTCACGCGAGCAATGGCCGCCGCACTGCGGCAAACAACAATTTACAATTAAACATCCCCCTCCCCCAATGCGGGAGAGGGGGTGACTCCGACAGGATCCATCCTGCCGTTTGGGTCTATGTAAGAATTACTTCTTCTCCTCGGTAGAGGCTGCGGTAGCGGCGGCAGCCTTACCGCCCATGAAGCCCGAGATCATGCTCTTGACATCCAGACCCGTAGCCTCGGAGAGACCCTCCATGACCTGGTTGGAGGACTGCATGACATCACGCAACAGCTTGGTGGAGTTGCCGTCGCCGTACATAACGATCTTGTCGGTCTGCGCGAGAGGTGCGGCAGCATTCTTGACCACCTCGGGGAGCGCGTTGAGGTACATCTCCAAGACAGAGGCTTCGCCCATCTTCTTCTGAGCTTCGGCCTTCTTTTCAATGGCCTCTGCCTCAGCAAGACCTACGGCGCGGATACCCTCAGCCTCCTTCATCTTGGCGTAAGCCTCGGCCTCGGCGATGGCGCGCTTGGCCTCAGCCTGACGCTCCTGCTCGTACTTCTCTGCCTCTGCGGCCTTCATACGGGCGAGAGCCTCCTGCTCCTGCTCGTAACGCTTTGCCTCGGACTCCTTCTGGCGGCGGATAAGATCGGCTTCGGCTCTCTTCTCGGCTTCGTACTTGAGCGCGTCGGCCTTCTTCTTGATCTCTGCGTCCAGCTTCTTTTCCTGCAGGGCGATCTCTTTTTCAAAGAGCTCTGCTTCCTTCTCACGGCGTGCAATATCGGCGTTGGCAGAGGTGACCTCGATGGTCTTTCTCTGCTCCTGCTTCTGAATGTCGTAAGCGGCATCGGCTTCCGCCTTCTTCACGTCGGCGTCCTTTTTCAGCTCGGCCTCACGGATCGCCAGCATGGTGTTCTGCTCTGCGATGCGCTGGTTGGCCTCCACAGCCACCTTGTTGGAGGATTCGCGGGCGTTGGCCTCGGCAATGGCGATATCGCGGGCTGCCTCGGCCTTGGCGATCTGGGCGGCCTTGCGGATCTGCTCGACGTTGTCGATACCCATGTTTTCAATGGTGCCTGCGCCGTCCTTGAAATTCTGAATGTTGAAGTTAACGATCTCGATACCCAGCTTTTGCATATCAGGGATCGCGTTGCCCTTGATCTTCTCGGCAACGATCTGGCGCTCCTGCACCATTTCCTTGAGACCAACAGAGCCCACGATCTCACGCATATTACCCTCCAGCACCTGTGTCACGAGGAAAATGAGCTGGCGCTGATCCATACCCAGAAGGGACTCAGCTGCCTTTTCAAGCAGCTCGGGATTGGAGGAGATCTTAATGTTAGCGACACCGTCCACGGTGACGTTGATGAACTCGTTGGTAGGGATGGCTTCGCTGGTCTTGATATCTACCTGCATCACGTCGAGGGACAGCTTATCCAGTCGCTCGATGAGGGGGATACGGATACCGGCTCGACCGATAAGGATCTTCTTTTTTCTGCGGACACCCGAAATGATATAGGCCTTGTTCGGGGGTGCTTTGACGTAGCCGCAGATAAAGAACAAGAGGATCAAGAGGGCAACGCCCGCGATGATCCCAATGGCATAATTGGGCAGTGCCAACGCCATAAGACTCGTGAAATTGAACATAGTGGTTCCTCCTTAAAATAAAATAATTTCGATCATGTATGTACCGCTCGCCAAACGGGCGGCAGGGATCCGATGGCTGGGCAGTCACCGTTGCAACGGAGGCTGCGGTGGTCTCGGATGCCACGGCATCGGACGCAGCTGCAAGGCCACCCGATGTTGTAATTATTATATCATACGGTCACGTGATTGTCAATAGGAATTCATCGAATTTTCCTTTGCTTTTCAAATTTTGTCACTTTAACTATATTGGGCACAGTGGTTTTGTATACATTTTTCGGGGATAAAAGAGATACATATATGTAGTCGCTTTTTCGGGAGGGATCTGACAGGAAATTATGATTTTCCATATCAACTTTTCTCTCGACGAGAGAAAAGTTGGTGTAAAAAATAATAATTTTGCAAATAAAAAGCCCCGAGGCCGCAAAGCGGCCTTGGGGCAACCATATATCCACAATAGGGAACCTCTAAAAACTCTATTGGCGAGAGAGCCGCGAGGAAGTTTTTCGTCAGATGATACAATTTTTCGCGCGCGTAGTGGAGCTACGCGAAGGGAAAATCGCTTTCGCAAGCGAAAGCGTGAAATATGACGGAAAAGTTACCACGGATTCTCCGCCAAGAGAGTTTTTAGAGGTGACCAATAGTCAAAATTACTTTCTCTTCAGCTTCCCCACCACACGTCCGCAACAGCTCACCTCGGAAAAATCCTTCAGCATGATCGGCGCATACGACGCATTGAGAGAAATCAGACAATCTCCGCCGTACTTTTTGAAGTAACCCGAGCCGTCCAACACGAAAATGCCCAGCTCGCCTTCCTCCACAAAGTCGCAGTTCTCCACCAGTAAAACGTCACCCGAATGATACTTCGGCTCCATACTGTCACCCGAAATACGCAAAGCATAATCCGCCTCGCGGGTTTTGGGTGCGTCGGGAATAAAGATCTCGGTGCCCGTGGTTTCCGTCAAAAATTCACCCACACCTGCGGAAACGGGCATATCGTACAGGGATATCTTCCGCCGACCCACACCTGCAGGCAGGGAGCCGCGGATGATGCGGGGCTCGGAGGCCACTGTATCGACAGGCTGTGTAATCACTGCCGATTGTGCGGGGATCACATCCACCGCAGGCTTCGTCTCAGCCGCATCCGTCATCTCAAACCGATAACGGAACGCCTCGCTCTGCTCCACAGCCGCAGCCACAGCGCGCTCTGCCACATCCTCTCTGCGGCTTCTCCGACGGGCCTGCTTCTGCTCGGCCAGATTGCGAAGCAGCAAGGCTTCCTCTGCCGCCTGACGAGCAGCGCGGTCGCGCTCTTTTTCCGCCACCGTAGCCACCATGGAGCGGCCGTAAGCATCCAACAAGCGATAGTTTTCCACCAGCGTGATCTCTTCCGTATTGAGGGTATAGTTGTTGGTATTTTCGGGATCCCCCGTGATCAGATAGTCCAGCGAGCACTCCAGCGCGCGGCAAATGGCCACCATGTTGACAAGCTTTGGAGAGTCGCTGATACCTGCCAACAGCTTGGACAGCGTGCCCAGCGGAATCCCTGTCATTTCCGACAGCTTTTCATTGGTGATCTTACGTTCGCTCTTGATTTTTTTGATTCTGTCGAGATAAGTTTCCTGCATGATGTCACTTCTCCCACATAATTTCTTTATTTGGAATTATTATATCATATATTTTGGGGTTTGTAAAGAGGTTTTTGAAAAATAATTCCGTTTTTGCCTATGTTTTTGTACAACAGCACGCCTGATTTTGCGTTTATCGTAAAATCGTACAAAACAGAGCGCTGATTTTTTACATCCAAGTCGGCAGGATTTTCTATATTTTATCTTGCATTTGAGAGAATCTTATGATATACTAAATATGTATTTTTATCTTTTGGGGAAAGGATAATGCTCGTCTTTGACGAGTGGGGGACAGCACATGGCACACGCAGATGCAACCAATCAAAATTGCAGGAAGGAAGGCTTCAGCAACGAGACCTATATCAAGCTGCAATCCCAAAAAATCCGCGACAGGATCGACACCTTCGGGGGTAAGCTTTATATGGAATTCGGCGGCAAGCTGTTCGACGATTATCACGCCGCCCGTGTCCTTCCCGGCTTTGCGCCCGATGCCAAGCTCTGTATGCTGCAGGCATTGGCAGACGAAGCCGAGATCGTGATTGCCATCAATGCCGCAGATATCGAAAACAACAAGTATCGCGGAGATCTGGGCATTACCTACGACCGTGAGGTCATGCGTCTCATCGACTGCTTCCGCCACGTCGGACTGTACGTCGGCAGTGTTGTCCTCACCCGTTACACGGGTCAGCACGCCGCAGATGCTTTCAAAAAGAACATGGAGCATCTGGGCATCAAGGTATACCGCCATTATCAGATCAACAACTACCCCTCCGACGTGGCGCACATCGTCAGCGACGAGGGCTTCGGACGCAACGATTATATAGAAACCACCCGTTCCTTGGTTGTCGTCACCGCTCCCGGCCCCGGCAGCGGAAAAATGGCGACCTGCCTCTCCCAGCTCTACCACGAGCACAAGCGGGGCGTTGCCGCAGGATACGCCAAGTTTGAGACCTTCCCCATCTGGAATCTTCCCCTCAAGCACCCCGTCAATCTGGCCTATGAAGCGGCAACCGCCGATCTGGCCGATGTCAATATGATCGACCCCTACCATCTGGAGGCGTACGGTCAGATTTCCGTCAACTACAACAGAGATATCGAGATCTTCCGTGTGCTGGAATCCATGATGACCCGAATTTTCGGCAAGTGCCCCTACAAGAGCCCCACCGACATGGGTGTCAATATGGCAGGCTACGCGATCTATGACGATGATGCCGTCAGCGAAGCCTCCAAGCAGGAGATCATCCGCCGCTATTTCAAAACCGCCTGCGCCCATGCCAAGGGAAAAGCCGAGCCGGAGGAAATTCGTAAGATCGAGCTTCTGATGGACGAAGCCGAGATTGCCCCCGAGCAGCGTCCCGTAGTTCTTCCCGCACGTCAGGTGGCGCAGCGCACGGGTCGCCCTGCCGTTGCCATCCAGCTTCCCGACGGACACACGGTCACGGGGAAAACCACGGATCTGTTGGGTTCCTCCTCGGCTGCCCTTCTCAACGCCCTCAAATATCTGGCCGACATTCCCGATGAGATCAAGCTCATCTCCCCCGAGGTCATTGAGCCCATCATGCATCTCAAGACGCACCTCGGCAGCCGCAATCCCCGAATGCATACCGATGAATTGCTCATTGCCCTTTCCATCTGCGCCGTCACCGACGCATACGCCGCCCGCGCCATGGAGGAATTGGATCGCGTCAGAGGCAGCGAGATCCATTCCACCGTCATCCTTGCGCACGCCGACGAAAAGCTTTTCGGCAAGCTGGGCGCACATGTAACAAGCGATCCGCTGTTTGAAGAGAAAAAGCTCTACCACGGCGCATAAGCATTTTTAAGCAAATCAAAACAAGCGAACAGACAAGCTCTTCTTCAGGGGAAGGACTTGCTCTTCCCACGCATAACAGCAGGGGAGCGGCAAGCCCCTCCCCTGCTGTTATCATAGCATTTATCCACGCGCCAGAATATCAAAAATCGCATCTGCCACGGGAACAAGAAGCCTTTTCGCCTCTTCAAACGTATTGCCTGCCGTACCGAATTCCAACGTCAGCATCACGGGTTTCCCTTCACCGCACAGTCCCTCACCGCGTCGGAGATATACAGGACGGCTGAGCGTCGGCTCTTCAGCGAACAACGCGGCGCGCAGATTCAAAGCGACCCGCAGATCCCTTCCCTGCGTTTGAGTCTCACTCCGCGTATCCACCCAAATCCGCAGCTGTGCCGTAGCCTCGTCACCGTATGTACCTCGGGTGCGAAGCATATACCCATCCGCAGTTTGCTCAGCCCCGCGACGCAGATCGATCACCCACGCGATCTGCGGATAGGAAGACAGGATTTCGGTAAGCATTTTCTCGGTTTCGTCATACGTATCCATATGTGAAAACGAGACCTCCGCAGGCAGAACGGCATGGATGACCCGAACACCGCGCAAGCGCAATAGGAGTGTCAATTCCTCTCCCAGCGCAACCACGCCGTCATCCGCATATTTCCCGTTTTTCGGGAGCTTTACAGCCCATCCCTCGCCGTTATGCCACGCCGTATTCCCACCGTCACCGTAAGCCTCGTACGGATGGCTGTGCAAAATCAGAAGCGTTGCGTTTTGTGAAAAACGTACTGCTTCGGGGATTTGGGGGACACGGCATTCGGGATCCTTCAAAAGATAGTCCCATCCCTTGTCACTCTCGCTTCTGTCTGCCGTAACAATCGGAGCGGATTGCAGCGGAGGCTCCGATGGCGATAAGGTTTCGGTTTCCTCGGTCGAGGGCGGCAGAGGAGCCGCGGTTTCGGGCCCGCCGGGTTCAACCGTTTCATCGGATACAAACGTCGGCTCCGTTTCGGCATAAGGCGCATCGGTCTCTGTTTCCCCCGGAAACAGAGACGTATGGACAGGAGGAAGTCCCGAAGAAAGCAGCCCCCGACACAAGGCCTCACCACAACTGCGCAAGGACACCGCCCCCGACATAACGCCTGCCGCATGACAAGCCATGGGCACCGTCAAGCCCAAAAGCCCCAACGTCAAAAAGATACAGCTTACCCACGACAGCCGACGCATCCGTCCCCTGCCTTTTTTGCGGATCTCTTCGTCCGGTGCTTCGCGCGGCGGCGAAGCGAAGGAAAATCGCGGCGGTATATCCATGGACGGCATCGTCAGATCTGCTTCCTTCACAAGAATCGCCGGCAGCCCTTCCCTTGCGTTCAGTTCGTCCTTCATGAAATGATTCCCCGTTTCTACATTATTTATATAGAAAGCCTATGCCGTCTATCCCGCCTTTATGCTACAGCTCCCCCACCCCAAAGGCATGGTCCAACGCACCTGCCAGAATGCGACAGGTCACGGACAAAATTTCATCGCAATCCTTGGGAGACACCACAAAGCTCCGTCCGTTTTCGAGAACCTCCATAAGTCCCGCATACTGCTCGACAGGTATTTGCGCACGTTCCAAAGCATCCAGCACCAGGGTCGAGGAATCCACCACGGTCGGAACCCCAATCCCCATGACGGGGCAGCCCATGCTTTCGCGGTTCATGGGCAAGCGAAAATTCCCCACCCCCGCACCGGGAGAAAGTCCCGTGTCGGAAAGCTGAAAGGTAGATGCCAGCCGCTCACAGCTCCGTGCTGCCAAGGCGTCCACCGCCACCAGCAAATGCGGCTTGACATGATCCACCGCGCCCTTGACAAGAACGCCCGATTCTATCCCCGTCTGCCCCAGAACACCCGGTGCAATCATCGACAATTCACACGAGCCCAGCGCGTGATATACCGCTGCGTCATGCGCCTTGAGGTGCCGTGTCGGTGTCGTGCGCCGCAAGACCTCGGGGCCGACGGCGTCTGCCGTCATGTGGGGATTTCCCAAGCCCGCCACCAGAATACGCGTTGATGCATCCAACGGTCGTCCCAATATTTGTTCGGCCATACGGCGGATCTCTCCACTCAAAAAACGAGACAGCGAGGCCTTTTCACGCTCCCCCAACAACGTGACTTTTCCGCAAAACACGGTAACGTACCGTCCGCCTTGTGCTCCACGGCAACGGTGCACATGAACCGTAATGCCCCCCTCCAAGGAGCAGGCGTTTTCCTCCACTTCTTCGCCCCGCCCCGCTTCGCAGGCAAGGTCCGTCCTCACGCATAAGGACGCTTTCCGTTCTCCCTCTTTCCCTTCCATTTTATCACCTCCCGATCGCTTTGCGACTCTGTTTTCCTCATGGCATAGTCTTCACAAGCATCTCCTACAGCCTTTTATCACTATTTTTCTGCGTCACGAGAAGAATTATTCAGAAATGCGCGTGAGAAAAGCCTTGAAGCCGTGTGCAAATTGCACAGAATTCAGCCACTCAAGTTGTGCAACCGTCCGAAACTAAAAAACATATGACTTAACTTATTGATTAAAAACGGATTGTATGTTATAATAGGTAGGAGATAAAAACTAGGATGGGTCAGTGTCTGTAGACAGGACTCGTTCAAATACTCGAGGAGGATTGATCACACCATGATGAAGCGTATTTTAGCGTTGCTTCTTTGCGTCGCCACTCTCGTGTCCATGCTTGCCGTATTTACAAGCTGCGGTAAAAAGGACGAGGATTATAAGGGTCAGTATATCACCATATATCTGACGGATAACGTATACGACCTCGACCCCGCCAAGGCCTATAAGAACGAGGCTCTGGCAAAGGTTGTCGGCCTTATGTTCGACACGCTGTTCACTTTGGATGAAAAGGGCAAGGTCAAGAAGTCCCTTGTCAAGGAATATTGGACCGAGGAGAACGAAAGTGCCGGTGAATACAAGATGTACCTCCGCCTGAAGAACACCAACTGGTCCGACGGTACTGCCGTTTCCGCAAACGACATCGTGTTTGCATGGAAGCGTCTTTTGGAGGTCGATGCCGACTATGAGGCAGCCGCCCTTCTGTTTGATATCAAGAATGCCCGTGCCGCCAAGGAAGGCGATGCCTCCATCGATGACGTGGCCATCTACCCCTCCGAGCAGCAGCTTCTGGAGATCCAGTTCGAGGGTAAGATCAATTACGATCAGTTCCTTCTGAACCTGACGAGCCTTGCGCTGGCTCCTCTGCGTGACGATATCGTCTCCAAGGGTGATGACTGGGCAAAGAAGCCCGGTACCATGGTATGCAGCGGTCCCTTCAAGCTGGGTCGTATCAACTGGATCCAGGATCTGACCACAAAGTATCTCGATGATACATACGTTGAGATCAACAAGGAAACCGGCGAAGTCGTATACGACGAGAACGGCAAGCCCATCACCGGCGGCGAGTTCTCCTCTCAGCGCGTCAGCGATTTCATTCTGGAGCGTAACGTATACTACTACCGTGACGTTGAAAAGGATGACCTCTTCAAGTCCGTAGAGCCCTACAGACTTTGCGTGGACTGCTCTCTGACCGACGAGCAGCTCGCCACAGCATATGACGAGGGCATCATCATGTACGTTGGTGATATTCCTCTGTCCCTGCGTTCCGGCAGCTCTCTTGCAGATGACGCCGTCGTAGCCGAGACCTCCCTTTCCACCAACGCTCTGTACTTCAACCAGAACTACGTCTTTGACGACGGTTCCGAGGAAGGCTGCAAGCTCTTTGCCATTCCCGAGGTCAGACAGGCACTTTCTTTGGCTATCAACCGTGACGCTCTGGTGGATGCCATCGTTTATGCCGAGACTGCAACCGGCCTTGTTCCTACGGGCGTATTCCAGACCGATTCCAAGAAGACGACCTTCCGTAGCGAAGCAGGTAGTGCCTCCGAATATCTCAGCTACGATCTTGACAAAGCCAAGAGCCTGCTCTCTTCCGCAGGTATTGATCCTTCGGAGTTCTACTTCACGCTGACCTACGCCGATTACGACGAGGTTCATACCGCCGTTGCTACCGCAGTTGTCAAGGCATGGCAGGATCTCGGCTTCAACGCACAGCTCATGGGCTATGACGAGAACGGTAACCTCATCAAGTACGACCAGAATGGCAATCTTACCGACTCCGACAAGCCCGGTGCGCTGACCGTCCGTAGCACCATCATCAACAACGACTTCTACAAGTATACCAAGGAATACACCGCCGATATTTGTGACGACCTCTACGCAGAGGATCTCAAGCGCGGCAACTTCCAGGTCATTCTCTTCGATAGCGTTGCTTATACCGCCGATGCATACTCCATGCTGGCTCCCTACGCGAAGGCATTCTCCGGCAAGGCCATGGATATGTCCGACACCAGCAACTACCGGCTGACCCCTCACGTCACCGGCTACGATTCTGAAGAGTACAACGACATCATGGAAGCCGTTCACTTCCTGCAGTACTACAACAAGTTCAATTCTCCCAACGGCGTGCTTGCTACCACCTATTTCAACCAGTTTGAAAGCGCCGAGGATAATGCCGCTGCAGAAAAGGCAATGTACGACAAGATCACCGCGATCTACGAAAAGTACGGTGTTTCCACCGATGCCAAGAACTATCTTGAATCCAAGGCAACCCTGCTTCATGCCGCAGAGGATATTCTGATGAAGGATATGCCCGTTGCTCCCCTCTTCTTCAATCTGGAAGCAACCGTTACCTCTTCCAAGCTGAAGGGTCTGGACAGCACCTACTACATCCCCGCTACCTTTGCCGAGGCCAAGATCAAGTCCTACGACGATTATCTTGCCGCAGGTAAGGAATTCCTGACCGACAACTTCTCCGCAATGGGCTTCACCAAGTCCGTTGGTTGCGCTTTCGCTATCAAGGATGGCGCCACCCAGGAGGATATCGATGCCGCGTTCGAGCTCTTCAAGACCGCCAACACGGTTTACGGTCAGTTCTTCCTTGACGAAAAGGAAGCCGCTGCTGCAAATAAGCCCGCAGCAACCCCTGCAACCCCTGTTGAGTCCGAAGAGGAACAAGAAGAGGAAGCTACCGCAGCTTAAAAAAGTCTTTACCCCCGAAGCCATCCGCTTCGGGGGTTTTTCTATGCAAAAATATGGGTTGATCAAAACTTTTTTTCGTCTTCCATGTAGACAAGACGAAAAAACTGTGATATAATATTATGTGTATTTTTGTAAAAAGAGACCCCACCCCGTTTTTGCCTGTCGGCACGGTCGAATTCAAGTTTTATTTGCGCCGCCGCATAGCGGCGGAATGGAGATTTTTATGGAGATCATCCACCTGTTTCCCGGCTCGTTTGCATCCAACTGCTACATTCTTCGGCAAGGAAAGCAAGCCCTCATCATTGACCCCTCTGCCTCCGCTTCATCCATTTTTGCACGCATCCGCGAAGAAAATCTGACCCCCGTAGGAATTCTGCTCACCCACGGTCATTTCGATCATATCCTCTCCGTGGACACTCTCCGCGATGCCGCCAAAAGAGAGGACATCTCCCTTCCCCTTTACATCCACGAAGGCGATGCCCCCATGCTGACCGACGGAGAAAAGAACGGATTTTCTTTCTTTTTCGGGCAAGACAGAACCTATCGCCCGGCTGACGTTTTGCTGAAGGACGGCGATGAAATTCCTTTGGGCGGCGGGAAGGTCAAGGTAGTGCACACCCCCGGGCATTCTCCCGGATCTGTTTGCTATCTCTGTGTCGAGCCTACGGGCAACGCGCGGATTCTCGTCACAGGGGACACCCTGTTTGCCGATAACATCGGCCGCTGGGATCTCTGGGGCGGAAATCGCGATACCTTGTTCCGCTCACTGGGGCTGCTCCGCACGTTGGACGGCAAGCTGACCATCTATCCCGGCCATGGGGACAGTGAAAAGCTCTCCCGCGCGCTGGATAACACAATGTATTTTTAGAAAAGCGGCCTTGGTCGACCCAAGCCTTTCAAAAAAGATTTTGCCCTATAAAGAACATCAACAAAAAGATTATTTCCGAAAGGATGACATACACCGATGGATATGAATTATCAAAAGTTAGCCGATCTGCTCTTCCCCCAAGTCACCGAGACTCCCGAGGAGTGCGAGGCCCGATTCCCCGCCCGCGATCTCCCCGAGGGTGCCAAGGTGACCCGCTTCGCTCCCTCCCCCACGGGATTTGTCCACTTCGGCGGTCTATTCCCCGTCATGGTAGGCGAGCGTCTGGCCCACCAGTCGGGAGGCGTGTTCTACCTCCGCATTGAGGACACCGACGCCAAGCGCGAGGTGCCCGGCGCCGCCGAGGGTCTCATCACCACCCTGGAGCGCTACGGCATCCACTTCGACGAGGGCGCCATTCTGGGTCCTGACGGCAAGGTCACCGATATCGGTGACTACGGCCCCTACAAGCAGAGCCTCCGCGCGCCGATCTACCACGTCTTCGCCAAGAAGCTGGTGGCCGAGGGCAAGGCCTACCCCGTCTTCACCACCGAGGAGGAGCTGGAGGCCCTGAAGCAGACCGACAAGAAGGCCGAGATCAAGAGCGTGGACTGGGAGGCCGAGGCCGCCGCGAGACGGGCCGAGATGCTATCCCACCGCGAGTTCACCATGGAGGACGTGGAGCAGAACCTGGCCGCGGGCAATCCTTGGGTGCTCCGTCTTTTGTCCGACGGCGACGGCGAGAAGAAGATCACCTTCCAGGATCTGGTGCGCGGCAAGCTGGAGATGCCCGTCAACGACGAGGACTTCGTGCTCTTGAAGTCCGACGGCATCCCCACCTACCACTTCGCCCACGCGGTGGACGATCACCTCATGGGCACCAATCTGGTCATCCGCGGTGAGGAGTGGCTCCCCTCCCTGCCCAAGCACCTTCAGCTCTTCTACTACCTGGGCTTCAAGGCTCCCAAGTATATGCACATCTCCCAGATCATGCGTCTGGACGAGAACGGCAACAAGAAGAAGCTCTCCAAGCGCGACATGGGCGCCAACCTGGACGACTACGCCAAGATGGGCTATGCCCCCGAGGCGGTGGCCGAGTACGTGCTGACCCTGCTCAACTCCAACTACGAGGAGTGGAGAGCCGCCAACGCCGCTCTGCCCTACACCGATTTCCCCTTCAACATCAAGAAGATGTCGGCCTCGGGCTGTCTCTTCGACTTCCAGAAGCTGAACGACGTCTCCAAGAACGTCCTCTCCCGCATGAGTGCCGAGGAGGTCTACGCCAAGTATACCGCGTGGGCTGCCGAGTACGATCCCGAGATGAAAGCTCTGCTGACCGCGAATCCCGACTACGCCAAGGCCATCTTCGCCATCGGCCGCGGCGGCAAGAAGCCCCGCAAGGACTTTACCGTCTGGACCGACGTCCGCCCCTATCTGGATTTCTTCTACGACGAACTGTTTGAGATCAAGGACACCTTCCCCGAGGGAACCGACATGGCCGATGTAAAGGCTACCATCGAGGCGTTTAAAGCTACCTACGATCCCGCAGACGAGATGAACGCGTGGTTCGACAAGGTCAAGGCCATCGCCACCGACCTCGGTTACGCCGCCGACATGAAGGCCTACAAGGCCGATCCCAC
The DNA here is from genome assembly GCA_017621695.1 of Clostridia bacterium. Taxonomy (GTDB): domain Bacteria; phylum Bacillota; class Clostridia; order Oscillospirales; family CAG-272; genus CAMEON01. Next base: position 7,457 of record JAGASP010000017.1, on the reverse strand, counting down.
CGCTTTCAAGGGCAGTGTGGCGGATATTTCGGGCTTCCTCCGTCTGGCTGTGACGGGTAAGCTCAACGCCCCCGACCTCTACACCGTTATGCAGCTCTTGGGCAAGGATCGCGTATTTGCGCGGTTGGATCAATTTATCCGCTAATCACACCGTAGGACGGGGGCTTGCTCCCGCCGCTACCCAGCGTCATTGAAATATCTTTTCGGCGGGAGCAAGCCCCCGCCCTACAAAATAATCTATCATATTGGATAAGGAAAAACCATTATGGAAAACGAAGTTAAGCATTCCAATTTCATTCACGATATCATCGACGAGGATCTCTTGGCCAACCCCGCGCTGAAGATCCACACCCGCTTCCCTCCCGAGCCCAACGGCTACCTCCACATCGGCTCGGTGAAGGCCATTTGCGTCAACACCGACGTGGCGAACAAGTACAGCGGTCTGTTCAACCTCCGCTACGATGACACCAACCCCGCCAAGGAATCCGACGAGTTCGTCCGCTCCATCCGCGAGGATCTGGAGTGGCTGGGCGCGACCCCCACGGGCGGCGTGTTCTACGGCTCCGACTATTTCGGCAAGTGCTACGAGTTTGCCGTTCAGCTCATCAAGCAGGGGGACGCCTACGTCTGCGACCTGTCCAAGGATGATCTGGCCGACTACAAGGGCACCGACCGTGCCCAGGCCTCCAAGGAGTCCCCCTACCGCAACAGAAGCGTGGAGGAGAATCTGGAGCTTTTCGAGCGCATGAAGAACGGCGAGTTCGAGGACGGAGCCCGCACCCTGCGCGCCAAGATCGACCCCTCTTCGGACAACCCCTACCTCCGCGATCCCGTCATTTACCGCATCAAGCACATCCACCATCACCGCCAGGGGGATGAGTGGTGCGTCTACCCCATGTACGATTTCGCCCATCCCATCCAGGACGCGCTGGAGGGCATCACCCACTCCCTCTGCTCCAGCGAATTCCGCAACCACAGACCCCTCTACGACTGGGTGGTGGAGAAAATCGGCTTTGAGCAGAAGCCCCATCAGTGGGAGTTCGGCCGCATGAACATCACCTACACCGTCATGTCCAAGCGTTACCTCCGTCAGCTGGTGGAGGAGGGTCACGTGGACGGCTGGGACGATCCCCGTCTGCCTACCCTGAAGGGCCTGCGCCGCCGCGGCTACACCCCCAAGGCTCTGTTCAATTTCGTCCGCGAGGCGGGTGTCACCAACACCGACCACACCGTGGATATCCGTCAGCTGGAGGCCTGCGTCCGCGACGATCTCAATGAGAACGCCCTGCGCCGCGTGGCCATCGCCCACCCCATCAAGGTGGTCATCGACAACTACCCCGCCGACAAGGAGGAGATGATTACCCTCCCCAACCATCCCCAGAAGCCCGAGCTGGGTAGCCGTGAGGTTCCCATGACCCGTGAGGTCTACATCGACGCCGACGACTTCGCCGAGGTGCCTCCGCCCAAGTTCTTCCGCCTCAAGCCCGAGGGTGAGGTTCGCCTCATGGGTGGCTATATCATCAAATGCGGTGAGATCGAGAAGAACGAGGATGGCTCCGTGAGGTGCATCCACGCCACCGCCGACCTGGAGACGGGCAACGGCAACCCCGTGGACGGCCGCAAGGTCAAGGGCACCATCCATTGGCTCTCTGCCAAGTACGCCAAGCCCACCACGCTGATGCTGTACGACCGCCTGTTCAACATTGAGAACACCGCCGACGTCCCCGAGGGCAAGACCTACCTGGACTTCCTCAACCCCGACTCCCTCCACAAGATCGAGGGCGCTATGGTGGAGCCTTCTCTGGAGAGTGCCGAGGGCGGTGAGCGGTTCCAGTTCGTCCGCTTCGGTTACTTCTGCAAGGACACCAAGAACGAGAATACCTACAACCAGGTGGTCTCCCTCAAGGACAACGCCAAGAAATAAGGAGGTATTGCACCATGTCTACCCCGCTGATGATTCTTTTGATTTATCTCGGCGTCATCTCGGTCATTTCGTTGATCGTTTGTATTTACGACAAGCTCTTCTCCAAGTTCAACAACGTTAAGCTCCGTGTACCCGAGAAAAGTCTGTTTGTCTTTTCCGCGTTGGGCGGTTCTGTGGCTATGTATCTGTGTATGCTGCTCATCCGTCACAAGACCAAGCACGTCAGCTTCATGTTGGGCATCCCTGTCATCATACTTGTACAAGCGGCGCTCATTTATCTGGGATTCCACTTTGAATTTTTCTATTTTTAAGGTTTTATACAGATACCTTCCGCAACGGAGGGTATCTGTTTTAATTTTTTTGAAAAATTTGTAAGATTTCAAGGGTTTCGTTCGTCATAGGAAGTAGAGGACGGTAAATTGTTGTTTAGCGGGCAGTGCCCGCAGCCAATATCGCGTGACACTCTCCGAGGCGAGGGTGAATCACCCGACAAGATGTTGATCGCATAAATTGTTGTTTACGGGCGTATGACCAACATGGCCGTAGGGGCGGATTCCATATCCGCCCGATATAAAAACCATTGATAAGCATGGATCTTTAGATGGAACGGGCGGATATGGAATCCGCCCCTACAGAATGACAATGACCTTTGCAAATGATTCTTGACAGATTTGTGATTTTTCTGTAGGGGCGACCCTATGTGGTCGCCCGTCGTCCCAACATCAACAAATCCCTTGTAAATCAATAATCTTTTTTGCGGGAGGCCACACAGGGCCTCCCCTACGGCCATATTTGTCAAAGCCTATAAACAACAATTTACCGTTTCAAGAAAGGAGCAACATATGAACGACAACGACATCATCGCATTATACCACGAACGCAATGAGCGCGCCATCGTCGCCACCGCAGCCAAATACGGCGGCATCTGTCACGGCGTAGCCATAAACATCCTGCACAACCGTCAGGATGCCGAGGAATGCGTCAATGACACATGGATCAAAGCGTGGGACAGCATTCCCCCGGAGTGTCCTCGCATTCTTAAAGCGTTTCTCTGCCGCATCACGCGCAATCTCTCCATCGACCGTTACCGCCAGAATCAGCGTCGCGCCGCCCACGTGGACATGGAGCTGATCCTTGATGAGTTGGCCGAATGCCTCCCCGAACAGGAAAACTCAGCCCTGACAGAAGCCCTCAATGCCTTTTTTGTGGGCATGGATCCCCTGGAGCGAAAGCTGTTCTTGGGGCGGTATTGGCACGCCACGCCCGTCAAGACCCTCGCCAAGATGTACGACCTTACACCCAATCACGTCTCTGTGCGTCTCCACCGAACCAGAGAACGCCTGAGAGCTTATCTCACCGAAAGGGGGTTTGCTATATGAGCCGCTATGATCGCTTCAAAGCGCTGACAAGCATCAACGAAGAATATATTCTTGAATCCATGCCCGATCATTTCAATACACGCGCAGCTAAGCGTCGTGGCGCCAATCCCGTGGTACGCTTTTTCGGAAGCGGATGGGGCGTGGCCTGCATTTGCGCCGTCGTGGCTCTCACAGTGACGGCTTTTGTCATCCGTGCCGGCCAAGATCCTTGGACGCCCCCGGCCGGGCAAGTCGAAGAAAGCGGCGAGTCCACCGAGGCCGTTACCCAAGCCCCGGAGCCAAAGGAATACCAAGGCATGACCGCCGATGTTCCCTATCAGCTCAGCTACTATTCTTACGGTAACGGCACCTGCATCGTCAACGGTATCACCGCCAATATTCTCTACAAGGGCGAATATACGGTGGAGATTCCCGAAACCTCTCCTGACGGAGACACGGTCGTAGGTATTGCGATTTATCCCACCTACAACATACCCGCATACGTCACAGAGGCAGACTTTGAGAAGATCAAAACAGCCCTGCTTGCCTATTACGAAAACGACGATAATTTCTATTACAAGCGATTCATGAGTTATTTCCAACTCAAGGGCCTGGAGTTTTTAGGAGATTCACCCGACGCGGACGAGGAAAAGGCTAAGCTGTTAAATGCCCATCCGATCTGTCAAGTCACAAACATTTATGTATTCGACCGCACCGCAACGAGCATTGAATTTGCCCGGCGTTCCTTAGAGATCAAAAATGCGTTTCCCGAATATACCGCCAAGCATTGCTATGCCGACCTTTTGAAGCTCAAAAAGATCGCCGACAAGCATGGAATCACGGATCCTAACCTCGAAGAAGCGTTAGCTGATCATAGTGACAATTTGGGAAATGCTGTCACCATCAAATTACCCAAGACCCTACGTTCCGATCATTTCTATGATGAGATCCCCGTGGCTCTCTCCATCATGGGCGTTCAAAGCTTGACCTTCGACGGCACGATGGAAGAATATCTTCTCCTATCCAACTTAAAAGAGGTCTTTGCACCTCTGACGGTGCATTGCAGCGACGGAGATTTCATATATCCCATCCGCAAGCCCGAAGAGTAAGGGAAGCCGATACCGCCCAATGGGCGGTATCGGCTGATTTTTTTGAAAACCTATAGACAAATTCTCGATTTTGGTGTATGATATAAGCAGAAAACCGAAAGGAGACTGTCTATGTCCGCAATTTACCTCACCCCTGACTTTATGTCCCCCACAGGCAAGATCAAGCCCATGCACGCTGTCAATAACGCCCCCATGTTCTGGACCTTCTGCGATACCTTCCACTATCTCACCGAGGCAGGGATCCCTTACGCACGTCTGCACGACACGGGCGGTATTCTCGGCGGCGGTGTGTTTGTGGACGTAGCCAATCTCTTCCCCCATTTTGATGCCGACCCCGATGATCCCCAAAACTACGAGTTTGGCTTTACCGATCATCTGCTCCGTGAATTGCACGCAGCAGGGGTGCAGCCTTTCTACCGTCTGGGCTGTACCATTGAAAATTATCATCCCTCCATCGGCCCCCGTCGCTCCATTCCCCCGAAGGATCCTCACAAATGGGCTGTGATCTGCGAGCACATCATCCGCCATTACAACGAAGGCTGGGCAGACGGCTACCGCATGGGCATCACCTACTGGGAGATCTGGAATGAGCCCGACAACGAACCCGTAATCGCTGAAAACCCCATGTGGCGCGGCACCATGGAGGAATATTTCACCCTCTACGAGATCACAGCCAATCACTTGAAATCCTGCTTCCCTGCCCTCAAGATCGGCGGTTATTCCTCCTGCGGCTTTTACGAGATCCTCAATACCGCTGCTGCGGCACAAGCCAACGTGTCCTCGCGCACGGGTTATTTCATTGAGTTTTTCGAAAAATTCTTAGCGCACATCACGTCTGACGGGCACAAAGCCCCCTTGGACTTCTTCTCATGGCACTCCTATGCAGGCCCTATGGAAAACATCCGCTTTGCGGCCTACGCCCGAGCAATGCTGGACAAGCACGGATTTACGGCCGCCGAAAGCATTCTCAACGAGTGGAATCCCGGGATCCACCGCCGCGGTACGCTGAGCGACGCCGCCGCCATCGCCACCATGATGATCGCCATGCAAAACAGCTCGGTGGATCTCTTGATGTACTACGATGCCACCTTTGAGTCCTCCTACGGCGGATTGTTTAACCCCCTCACCCGTCAGCCCTTCAAGGCCTACTACGCCATGCTTGCCTTCAACCGCCTGTACCAACTGGGTACGCAGTACGCGTTTGACAGAGAAGTTACAGGCGGAATGCTTGAAAATAACGTTTGGGCACTGGCCGCAGGTAACGGCGCGGAAAAGAAAGCCATTCTGCTCGTCAACGCTTCCTTCCTCTCGGGGCAAGCACAGGATGCTACGGTTGTGCTTCCCGACGGTCAATGGCAGGTGTCTCTCCTTGACAACGAGCATGACCTCGCGCCCGTGGCTATACGGAACGGCGGCGAGCAGTTGACGCTGGCGGCAGACGCCATCGCACTGATCGAAAGCGTTTGACAGAAAAACATCCTTTGCGCACGCAGCAAAGGATGTTTTTTTTATCTTTCCGCTTTACAAATCCCGTAAAATATGCTATAATGCCCTTGATGTTTCGGGGAAACAGGTGCAACTCCTGTACGAGCCCGTCGCCGTGAAGCGTACGCATCCCCAAGGATGCAACAAAGGTCTGACCCTTCTGCCGCAAAGGAGGGGACAAGGTCATTGGGAAACCGAGAAGGCCGATCTTTGCAGCGCTGAGTCGAAATACCCGGCATCAAAAAACGCCTCTGTGACCGTTGCGAGCGCCGACGAGGGGTAAAACATTTTAAAATCAAAAGGAGAAAACAACATGAACAAGACAAACAAGCAGATCCATCGTTTGTTGTCTCTCATCCTTGCTTTTGTGCTGATTGCGGCTCTGGCACTTTGCGGCGTTGGATGTAATGACAACGGAGAAAAGGAGTCCCCCGAAGCGCCCACGAGCACCGCCACCGATGGCGGCACGGCTACGTCCGACGACACCTCCGAAAGCGGCACGACCGCGTCTGACATAACCGTTAAGGGAAGCGGCGCGACGATGTTTTATTTCAACGTCGTGGACGGAGACGGTAACACCCAAAAGTTTGAGATCCACACCGATGAAACCGTCGTAGGTGACGCGCTTCTGTCCCTCGGACTGATCCAAGGCGAGGACGGGCCTTACGGCCTATACGTCAAAACAGTCAACGGCATCACCGCCGATTATGAGGTGAACGGCACCTACTGGGCGTTCTATATTGGCGAGGAATACGGCATGACGGGCGTTGACATGACAGAAATTGTTCCCGGTACGACCTATGCCTTTAAGGTAAGCAAATGAGTTCTCCCCGGCAACGTACAAAACGGCGCAAGCCCCTGCTCTCCATTCGCGAGATCGCGATATTCGCCATGCTGGGCGCACTCATGATGGTCTCGGATCTCGTCATGAACATCATTCCCAACGTACATCTTGGGGGAATGTTCATCGCCGTATACACCTTGGTGTATCGCGCCAAGGCCCTGCTGCCGATATACGTTTACGTTTTTCTCATCGGGTTGTTTGAAGGTTTTGGTCTCTGGTGGGTCAGTTATCTCTACGTTTGGGCGATTCTGTGGCTGTTTTTCATGCTGCTTCCCAAGAAAATGCCCAAATGGTTAGCGCCGGTGGTTTACTGCACCGTCTGTGCCCTCCACGGCTTTGCCTTTGGTCTGTTCTGGGTACCTACGCAAATGCTGTTTTTTAACTTCACCTTGAAGCAGACGCTCGTATGGTGGAAATGGGGCTTTATTACGGCCGACCTCCCGCACGGTATCGGAAATCTGATCGCGGGGATGCTGATTATTCCGCTGGCAACACTTTTGCGACGGCTGAACAAGAGCATCGGGCTGATCCAATATGCATAAAATTCCCCAAGAGGCTTGGGTTATGTCAAACCTCTTGGGGTATTTTTAGATACGGCGGTAAATTGTTGTTTACGGGCTTTTAACCAACGTGGCCGTAGGGGAGGCCCTGTGTGGCCTCCCGCCAAAAAGATTGTTGACCCACAAGGGTTTTGTCGATGTCGGGACGACGGGCGACCACATAGGGTCGCCCCTACG
>JAGASP010000016.1 GCA_017621695.1 Clostridia bacterium | reverse complement strand
TTGAGGGTACTGAATATCCCACTGATCCCAAGCCTCGCCGTCCCAGTACTGTATCTCTGTGCTGGTAGGAATGAAGCTGGTCTGCCATGCTACGTTAAGGGACTCACCTGCGTTAACCGTACCGCCCGTAGGCTGGGTGGTAAAGGCGTAGATCGTCATTTCGGGAGCAGACGAGGGCTTGCGGATGATCACGGGAATGGTGACCTTGTTATCCTCGACCGCAGAGGCGTCAAGTACGTTGCCGTCAAGATATACCGTCAGGTTTTCAACGTCGGCAAACTTCGCTATATCAGCACCGCTTATCTTTGCGGATGCAACGGTGATCAACGCGTAGTAAGGCACGCCCGTTTCAAAGGTTGCTCCTACGGGATTATCCTCTATGTCAAACCATCTTACGCTTTCAACAACGTAATATTCGGGATAAGCGGGGGTAACGGAGGTGTCGGGAACGTTACCGCCTACGGGGAGGTCAAGATCATAGAGCATGATGGTGGTGATCTCTTTCTGCTCGCAGGTGAAGGTGTAGTATACACGCGCCTCGTTGGCGTTGGTCCAGTCTCTGTTGATCTCAGCGGTGTAGCCGTTAACGGTAGCAGTGGGCCACGTTTCAGGATTCGTATAGAGATCTATCGCAAATTCAAAACCGTTTTCAGTAACCACATATACGGTGCATTGATACTCGTGTCCCGGAATAAACGTATCGTTCTCAAATACGTAATTCACGTTTCCGCCTGTGACGTCCAACCATTGCATGCCGTTCTTGACAGCGTATGTTTCATTGTTGCGACCGGTATCCATCTGATAGCCACTGCCGCGGATAGACCAATTGTAATTGGGCTTTTCACCTGCCACGGGGGCGGTGACGTTTTCGATGATGATGTTTTCCACCACGCTGTCGTTGCACTCACCGAAGTTATACTCCACGGTTATATAGCGGGAGGGATCCTGATCGTATGCCTTGATAACGTTGGCAGAGTAGCCGTTGACCGTGGCGGTCACGTCGGGCTGAATGGTACCCATGTCGATCAGCGGGAATTCATAGCCCTCGCTCGTGCGGATATCCACCACCAACTTATAGTAGTAGCCGGACATAAACTGGTGGCTGCCGTTGATCTCCCACCAGTCATCGTTGTCGGAGGACATATACCACTTGCGGTACTCGGTGTAGTTGGAGCTGCCGCCCACGGCGTAGTAGGCATCGCTGCCGCAGCCGATGCTGTAAGAGGGCTTATTGCCTTCCTTGGGGGCGGTGACGGTAAGCTCGACCTGCGGGACGACGTTGGGGCACGCGCCGAAGTCCAATGCCAAAATGACACCGTCAACCAGATCGTGGGGGTGGGCAAACACTTCGGCGGACCGATAGTTGATGGTGGCAGAGCTCAGAGGATTGGCGATCTTTACACCGCTATCGGCAGACAGGGTGATCTCAACTCTGTAGGTGTTGCCCGCCACAAAGCGGTTGCCGCCGTTCATGTACCAGGGCTGACCGTTCTCGTACCACACAATGTCCTCTGCGGTAAGGCCCTCGGGCACCATGTAGACCTCCTCGAGGTACATGGTGGGAGATTTACCCGCCACGGGGGAGTTGACGTGGATATTGATCTTGGAGATCTCCTGATAGACCTCCACGAAGCCGCTGGTCGTACCGCAGCTTGCGGGATCGGTGGAGACACCGTTGACGGTCATGGTGTAGCCGTCCATCACATAGTCGGCCAGCGTATCGGCGGCATAGCGGCCCAGCTTGATGCCATCCGTGGACATACCGTAGATGCGCAGACCGATGTCGTTGTTGACCATGATGCCGTGGTCCTCATTGCTGTCTCCTTCGTCGCGCTCAACATAGAACTTGCCGTCAAAGATGCTGACGGAAAGGGAGCGATCCACGCCTTCGCTGCCAAGTGTCAGCGCACCGATGCCGCCCTCACCGCCGTAAATCTCGCCGATGACGGTAGCGCCGCCCTGAATACTGACGCTGCCGAAAATAGCATTGATACCGTAACAGAAGGCGGTGTGGTAGCCGTTGCTACCGCGAATGGTGGCGCCGTCCACTGTCAGGTGACCACCCTCCATTTTAATAACACTGTTCACAAAATACAGCGTGCCGCCCGCATAGGTCAAACTGCCGTCGCCGTGAATATAGAGGTTGGAATTGGCAGCGTCTGTCAAAGTTAACAGCTGGATATAGTACTTCAAATCATAGTTTCCGGTCAAAGGACAGCGGAATACCGCATCGCCCAGCAGGTTCAAGTCCTTTGTTCCCCGCACCACAATGGCGTTCCTTGTAATTCCGCCGGGCTCTTTTTCCTCATCGTGAGGAATCATCGGCAGCATATCCTCCACATTACCAAGCGCCACATAGCGGATATCGTTGCTTTCCAAAGCGGTTTTCAGCTCGATATAGCTGTAGCACCATGCGGGATTGTCGGCATTTTCACCCACATTATCGGGGAACTGCGCGGTGAAGGTGATGACCACCTCGATAATATCATCTGCGCCGGCATATGCGCAGGTATAGGTGTACGTATTTGCGGGAATGCCTGAAAATTCAAAGGATATGGTTTCGGGAGGCGCGAACTTATATCCGTCCTTTGCGTGAACGATCAGGAACATCTTATACTGCTTGCCCGCACGGAATACCGGCTCCGTTACCTTATATTCCGTGTCAACAGAGTACTCTGCATCCACTTCATACCAGCTCTTGGTCTGAAGGGGAATCTGATAATGGGCATAGCTTGAAGTGCGCAGGTACACATTGCTGTCCCAGATTCTGGTGGATTTCGTCTGGTCGGGTACAAACATACCGTCCACCACAACAGAGCTTACCGTATCCGAAGTATCGATGAAATAAGGGATCTTGATGTGCAGTGTCGTTCTGGCGGCATTAAAGGTATATTCCCAGTTCGTCGGCGTCTCGTTGTTTGCACGGACAAAGATATTTTCAGCGAACTTGTAGCCGTCAAAGGCGGTAAACTCATAGTTATAGAAATAGCTGTTTCCGCCAACGAATTTCGTGCCAAATTCAATGCGGTTGCCCGCACCGTCCGTCCAATAGCGGTCGGTCATTTCAGAGTTATTGTACGCCCAAACGCCATTGTCGATGGAGACTGTGTCGCCGTCCTTCGGCGCACGCATCTCATAGAAACGGAAGTTGACGATGTCATCATAGGTGCGCTCACCGTCAAGCGTAAACGTAAAGGTCACCTTGACAACCGAGGTTTCCTGATAAAGTTCAATGTTGCTCGTATACTCATGGTCATACAGGCCCGTTAGCTTTACGGGGATATCCTCGGACGTAAAGGCATAGCCGTCCTTCGGGTCGACATTGAAGCTGATGCTGTAGGTTCTGCCCGCCTCAAAGACCTGTCCGCCGTAATTGATCGCGCGGCCTTCTTCGTCTCTCCAGCTGCAGGTCTGGTTGTCGATCACGCGATACTTATGCGCACCCGAGATATCCTCCTCCAGATCATAGCCGTCAACGTACTGGACATACTCACCGACCACGGGCACGGGAAGTCCGCTGAGAGAAATGCCTGTGATGGGCGTCGTCTGATCCTCTTTCTCACCGTACTTGCTGTCGGGGGTCACACCGTCCGCCGCAGATACCGTTTTCATAGTCAGCGGCAGGATGCCGACAACAACGATGATGGCAAATAAAAGAATCCATAATCTCGACTTGCATTTTGTTTTCATTGCCTTTTTCTCCTTTAACTGTTCCCCTTGCCCCGAAAGACAAGGGGATATTGTTTAACGCCTATTATTTTTTCTTGAATACTGCGATGAGGTCAGCAAAGCTCTTTTTCTTGATAACAAACCAGAAGAGAGCAAAGCCGCCTACGCCTGCTACGAGGGCAGAGCCGATTACGATACCTACAATCGCGCCTGCACCGAGTCCGTCTTTATCGGCGCTCGGATCATCGGGAGTGTTATTCGGGTTGTCGGGCGTATTGTTAGGATCATCAGTTCCGGGAGTTGTACCGGGTTCTGTGCCGGGCTCGGTTTCGGTCTCCTTGCCGCCCTCGGTGTTACTTTCATCGGAGGACTCGGTTTCGCTCTCCTCACCGCCACCGATCAGGTACTCGCATTCGTCGCACTTGCCGTCATTGTTGCTATCGGTATGAGTTGCCTTGTTTGCCTTATCTCCGCAAGCACACTCGTTCCAATGCTCGCCCTCATCGGTTTTCCAAGTCGTGCCGTAGTCGTGACCCGTAGCATCTATAGCCCCCCATGCGGCAAGGTCGGGGATCTCAACCGTTCCCTCGGCATCCTCAAAGCTCTTACCGCAGAAGCATTCATAATGTTTTTCAAGACCGTTTTCGGTGCAGGTAGGCTCAACCTTTTCAACTAACTTTGGAGCACAGGCATGAGGAATACCTGTATCCTCGTGATAGGTTATCATACCCATCCACATTATACCCGTGCCATTACCTTCCGTCATCGTTTCTTCCCACGCAACACCGTCAACCGTGATTAAATTTTCAGAGATCTTTTCGGGGACCTTATATCCGGGCTTTAAGTGCAATATCAAATAAAAAACATACTGATGCCCGTCAATGAACGAGCCTGCTAAATTACCGCTTTTAAAATCTATCCACTTCTGATTAAATTCCCAAGCTTCACAATCAGTACAAGACGAGCTGCAAGGATAGAATATATCCGATTCAAGCTTTGCTTGATCAATTACAGCTGGAGCTTTCGCGCCCGAAAGATCGCTTCCGTCGATATGGATACCGTCAATTTCTTTACAGTCATCTATCGGAATACCCTTTTCTTCGTCATAAACGATGTAAAAATCCACCCCATAACATTTTTTATCACTATTGTCCTGCGACGTAGCAGATGCGGAAATACTGTGCCAAAGAATTCCCGTTACATTGGCAATATCAGCGTAATCGTATTCCTTTCCCATAAAATCGGGAAGCAGATAACCGTCCTTGGGGTGAATTCCGACGTGATAAAAATACTCTTTGCCGTTAACAAATTCCGTAGCGGGCTGCTTGGTTTCGGCATCGTACCAAGTATCCGAAGCATACGTCATACCGCAGCAGTTCTGTCCCGAACAGAATTTTATTTGATCGTTTTCTTCCAGATACCCCTTTAGTCTTGCGGCTTCGGGTGTTTTGGCGCCTCCAATTGCTCTTCCGTCTATTTCAAGAGGCAGGCAGGTCACAACGGGAAGCCAATTTGCCACTACGACGATAGATTCGGTAACCGTAATATCTGCAAACTGATTGTAAGACTGACCCGCTATCGTCCAATGGCTGAATCGGTATCCCTCGGGCGGAACAAATTTGCACCATCCAAGCTCATATTTACCGCTGACAAATACCACGTCCATCTCACCGCTACCGCCGTTTGCAAGATAGCTTACTCTGTATGCATTCGACCAGATAACGTCGATTTGAGAGGATTCAAGCACCATCTGACCATTCTTAAAAGCCTGAACCTTAAAAATATGGGCGGTTGCTATATCAGAGGTAACATTACAGCTGTTAACGCCTGCTTTATATGCAACGGTCGCTTGGGTTTCCCACTGGGCAGTGTTTACGTTATAGTGAAGCACCTTGTATTCATCTGCTTCAAAATTCGTTTGCCACGTTATCTCATAGGATTCGTTCAAGCCCACCGTTGCACCCGTAGGCTTCACGGTAAATTCCTTTTCAACGTGCTCGACCGCGGTAAACGGTATATCATATACAGCCACGTATTTTTTATAGTCTGCACCAATTGTCCAAACAGCAGTATACGCTTGACCATTCACAGACACAGTAGCACCGTCAGCAAATATATACGGATCTTCGGCAACCAAATACACGTCTACATAATAGGTGTTACCAGCTACAAAAGTTTGATTAGTGAAATCGTTTGCCACGCTTCCGTCGGCAGTTGTTGACCAACCAATTGACACATTATATTTTTCCGAATCAAAAATTTTGCCTCCTGTTGCGGTTTCACCGTCCTCGGGGATCGGGATCGTAACGATTGCAGAAGCAAGAACGTTTTCTTCATCTTCCGCGAACGCAGTAAGAGAAGCAAACGGAACAAGCGCAAGCACCATTACGAGTACGAGCAGAATCGACAAGAGCTTTGCCTTAAATTCTGTTTTCATTGTCTTTTTCTCCTTTTCTGTTTACACGGGAACTGCTGCATCGGCGCTGCCTGTGCTTAATGTTAGTTTGATTTGTTCAAGGATTTCAACGAATGGGAGCTTGCCCCCACGGTTTTTCGGTAAACCTCGTCGGAGTTTACCATGACCTGCCCGGGCAAGGTCAACACCTCTGTGCCGTTCTCGGATGGAAAATCGATGTTGAAGTACCATAGACCGTCCTTTCGATCCCCATCACGTGACGGGCAAAAGAACACGATCCTTCTGTCGGGCAGCTTCAATTCCAACGTGCTCCCCTCGGGAAAGCCGCTTAGAATCTTGTCGCTGTAAAACGGCATCCCGCTGTCAAAGTACAGCGTGTAGATCTCTCTCGGCGCGTTGATGAACAGATAATCCGTCGTTTCGTCCCTGTCGGTTATCCGATGATGCCCCTTGGGTATGGGAACCTCAAACTCGCCAAACCTGACTCGCCTTCTCACCATTCATATCACCTCCTATGCAAATCTTTGTCGCCGTGTAAACGAGTCTTTACCTTTTGACACTATCATTATATCATATAATCTCCACACCGGAGGGGTGTTTTGGGGGTGTATCAGGGGTGTATTTGGGGTGTATTCACGAGTTTTGGGGTGTATTTTTAAAAGTAGACAAAAAAAAATAGGCGCTGGCTACTGCCATCGCCTATTATATATTTATTTTTCAAGAAGCGCGAATATTTCATCGCGGCTCGTTACCTTCAGCGCTTTGAAAAGTGAGGTCGTGTGCATTTTCACCGTGTTTTCGGACAAATGAAGACCCACCGCGATTTCTTTTCTGCTCTTCCCGTCAAGAATTCCTTCGAGTATGTCCATCTGCCTTGAGGTCAGCATGGTATTTTCGGGAAGGCTTGCAAGTATGCGCTCAATCTTGTCGGCGCGTTCTTTTGAATCAACGTATATGACCGATGATTTTTCTTCAACAATAATCTGAGGGGGAACGTCACCCACGTGTATGTAATCCTGCAGCATCCAATATACGAAGAAGAATACGAACTCACTCATAAGGTAAGACGCGGAAAGAAACTCAAAATTCCAAGTGACCAGCTTTTCCACGAGCCACATACCGATATTGCCGAACACTACGGCGAACATAAGTCCTACGAGCTTGTGTGATTTTCCGCTGTTTTTCTTCAGCGATATACTGATCACCACAAGCATTGCCACAAAGTATCCGAGAACGTATATCAGATTCACGGGGTGAAGGAAACCGTATTCCTTCACGAGCTTTGCCGCTCCGTCCGCATACGTCAGCTCAACGCTCTTGTAGTACCAATCAAGGTGACCTGTTGTCAGCACCAACCCAAACATCAGCATCGCCACGCCTGCAAGCACATATTTCACCCATTTTTTATAATTTAAGCCCGACAGCTTCGATATGATCATAAACATACACAGAGGTACAAAGACCTGACCGAAGTAGGCAAGCTTATTTGCAAAAAGGGCAAACGCAACCGTCTTGGAGAGCGACAGGAGCAGGTATCCGAGGTTTACCACACAAACAGAGATATAAAGGACGAAGAGCCAATGCTCGTTTTGCTTCTTACGCACGAACAGATAATATCCGACGGGCATCAAAAGCGATAGCGCAAAGATAACACTGTATGCAATCGTCATATGCCTGCCTCCTCGTTGAAATGAATATTTGATCATTTGATTATACCACAAAACTTCGAAAAAATCAAGTCGTTTTTCAGCTTTTGTCAAATACAGAATTGTAATAAAAATGCTTTTTGACCAACGGGAGAAAAGCTACATCAGATACCTTTTCACTATTCACTATTACTTATTACTTGCCAAAAATCGACAAGGATTTTTTAGTGAAAAGTGAAGAGTGAAGAGTGAAAAAGTAAAATCGACAAGCTTCTGTCGAAACTTGTCGATTTTTGGCAGGGGCAGGAGGATTCAGAACCTCGCTTCGCCGCCTATGGGCGGGCGAAGCACGACCTTGCTCGACGGATAAGATCCGCCGTTTGCTACGCAAAACGCAAGTGTCGTCCGCGGCGTGGCTTTGCCTCGCCACGATTTCTCAAGCACCCTACTCTATCAAAACAAAAACACCAAGCGCAAGGCTTGGTGTTTTTGTTTTGGCAGGGGCAGGAGGATTCGAACCCGCGACCCACGGTTTTGGAGACCGGTACTCTACCAGCTGAGCTATACCCCTGTGTTGGTTCACAACAGGGTGTATTATATCACACTTTTTCAGAAAAAGCAAGAGGTTTTTGAAAAAAAGTATGAATTATTTTCAGAAATTTGCTCAACCGTTGCACCGACAGCGTTTTTCAGCCTTCTTCGGCAGCTTTTTCAGGCGTTACGGGCGCAAATACTGCTTCGACCCGCTCCACGTAGGCGGCGAAGCGAGGGTCGGGGCGGATGGGGTCGAACCATTCCCAGCCGTGAGGGGCGGTGAGGGCATACAGGGGGAAGCGGAAGCCCAGGGTATATACGTATTCGTCGGTTCCCTTCCCTCTGAAAAACCGCAGGAACGGTCTTCTGTCATAATCGGGGTTTTCCTTGCTATGGTTTACAAATCGCCGCAACTCAAACTGCTCGTCCTCCAGACAAATGCTCTTGCAGGAAAGCACCGTTTTGTCGGGCAGGCTCATGACCTTCTCGATCATAGAGACCGTATCCTCAAGGACCACGAAAGCCCCCTCGGGATCCCCTGTAGATGCCAGATAGCAGGCGCGGCGGATACCAATCTCTACCCGGTCACCCACGAAAATGTCCACCGACCCGTCACCCGTGATGGGATGGGCGGGATCGGGTGTCACGCCGCACAGATTGTGGATAAAGTTCAGCATAGTCGTGTTGATCTGTAAGCTCTCATGGACGTGATTGGGTCGATCGCCCCTGCGCCAGAGTCCGCTGTTGCCAAATTGATCGTGAATGATGGAAAACAGCCGCTTTTGACGCAAGGGATCGGATTTATCCCATTCATCCCGCCCTCGATAGCGATTATAGAGAAGCATATCCTTGGTCAGATTCCGTTCGGTGGCGTACTGATCCAAAAAGGATTCCACGTGCTCGTCATCCTCGATGTAGCTCATGTGCTCCACCACCGAGTCCTTCAGCCATCGCTCGTAGTTCCCGTCCAGGATCTCCTTGGCGGTGATGCGCAGCTCCGAAAGAACGTCGGGATGATGCATGACCGCGTCGCTTCCATACTGCACATTGCTGAATAGCTGCCATAAATACCCCGATAGCGCAGGATCCGTCATGCAATCCCGCCGCAGCTCCCGCAACAGGCTCACGACCTCCTCGGGCTGATCCCCATCGCACAGCTCACCGTATACACGGTAGCGCTCATAGATCTGCTCCTTCTTCTTACTCTCCTCCATCCCGATCAGCTCATCCACCGTCACCCCGAAAATACTCGACAGCACAGGCAGAAATTCCATATCGGGATAGGTCGTCCCATTTTCCCAACGGCTGACTGACTGGTAGGACACCCCCAGCTTGTCGGCCAGCTGCTCTTGGGTCATGTCCGCCGCACGTCGCAGTCGGCGGATGTTCTCACCAATATTCAATTTCATGATTGTATATCCTTTCAGAAGTCAATTTCTGCGCAGATGTTTTACCGGTACTTTTATGATAACACAAATTTTCACAAATTGCAATAACGCATTTTGTGAGAATTTTTCTCGGTTTTCGTGAGTTTGGGCTGATAAAAGAACCGCGCGGAGCGCGGTTCTTTCAAGGTTCATGACACGGTCGTCAAAGCAGCCTTTTTCTGCTTTCTTCGTTCGTACAGATACGCGGGCAAAAACAGGAGAAACGCCCCCAACGACACCGCCACCAGATAGATGGGCGTGTTGACATACCACCCGCAGTTGGTAGCAATATCCTTGAATACCGCCAAAGGAGAGATGGCGGGGCCGACGTAGAACATTTTGATGCTTCCGCCGGACACGTCCCAAAAGAGCAGATTGATGACAAAGGCGATGACTGCAAGAACCAAAAAGAGGACAACCGAGGACAAATAATCCTTCACGGTTTTCGCGCCCCGCCCCGAGGCGATGAGGTAAAGTCCCACAAAGATCAATATCATATGCCAGACAAAGGCATGAAGCGTCAGCGTCCAATATCCGTGGATGATCCCCGAGGGCTCCGCAAAGGCCATGATACCGCCCAACAGGTTGAATGTGGTCATAAAATGGTACATAGCGGCCTGCACCTTGCCCTCCTTCAGCCACGGCGCGATGAGGCAGAGATACATGGGCACACTGCAAAGCTGAAACGGGAAGATCCACCACTGGTAGCTACCCTCACCGATATGATAATAATAGAACAACTGCTTATAAATTTCTGTCAGTAGAAGGAACACGCCCACCGAGGTCAGGATGATACGGTTGCCGCGCTTCCCTGTTTTGCGCAGCACATATGCCAGCAGGATGCACACTGCCAGTCCAACAAAGGTAAAAATCAAATGGAATGCACCGTAGGCCTTGGGCTTTTCCATGGTCCATGCGGTAGCCTCTATGAAGTGCTTCAAAAAACTCATGCAGATACCCTTTTTGAGAAATTGTCGGGAATCTATAAAAATCTATCATGCGAGAGCCGTGTAAAATCTTATCGATTCAGGACAATTCATTGTAGCACATTCACATTTCAAATGCAAGGGAAGCGGTCGTTTCTTCATACTTTCTTCATTTTTGTCGCATTTGGGGTGTTGGCCGACATCTGTCGCATCCGATACGCTACTCCATGCAAAAAGTCAAATTGCGTTCACCGTTTTTTCATGGAATTCCCTATCTCTTTATCTTGACATTTCATGTCTTTTGTGCTATCATTATGCTGTATGATTATGTAATGAAGGAAACCGAAATCGGTTTTTCGAAGAAAGGCTATAAAAAACATGAAAATAGGATTCATCTCCCTCGGCTGTCCCAAAAACCAGCTGGACACCGAAGTCATGCTCCATGAGGTCATGTCTGCAGGCTATGAGATCACCCCCGAGGACATCGACGCGGATATCATCATCATCAACACCTGCGGTTTCATTGAAAGCGCAAAAAAAGAGGCCATCGACAACATCCTGGACGTGGCCTGGCTCAAGGAAAACCGCGACCTTAAGGGTATCATCGTCACGGGCTGTCTCGCTGAGCGTTACCGCGAGCAGATCATGGAGGAGCTGCCTGAGGTAGACGCACTTTTAGGCGTAGGCAGTATCCACAACATTGTGGAAGCTGTCCAAGCGGTGGAAGCACAGATCAAAAAGGGCAGAAATCTGCCCGTGTCCGAAAAATACACCTCCTTTGAGGACAAGAACACCGTCCGCCTGGGCGGCGACCGCGTGTTGACTACCCCCGAATACATGGCTTATCTCAAGATCGCCGAGGGCTGTGACAACCGCTGCGCTTACTGCGCCATTCCCTCCATCCGCGGCAACTTCCGCAGCCGCCCCATGGAAGATCTGGTGGCCGAGGCAAAGGAGCTTTCGGATCAGGGCATCAAGGAGCTGGTCATCATTGCGCAGGACATCACCCGCTACGGCAAGGATCTGTACGGTCACTACGCCCTCCACGAGCTGCTCCGCAAGATCACCGAGGCGACCGACGTGCCTTGGATCCGTCTGCTTTACTGCTATCCCGACAAGATCACCGACGAGCTGATCGCCGAGATCCGCGACAATCCCCGCATCGTCAAGTACATCGACCTGCCTCTGCAGCACATCAGCGACCATATGCTGACAGCCATGAACCGTCACGGCGACGGCGCCATGATCCGCGAGGTGCTGAGAAAGCTCCGCACCGAGGTACCGGGCATCGTCATCCGCACCACCTTTATCGTGGGTTTCCCCGGCGAGACCGAGGAGGACTTCAACGAGCTGGCTGAATTTTTGGAGGAAGCACGCTTTGAGCACGCCGGTGTGTTCACCTATTCCCGCGAGGAAGGCACCGCCGCCTACGATTTCCCCGATCAGATCGACGAGCAGGTGAAGCAGGATCGCATGGACATCCTCATGCGCACCCAGGTCCGTATCAATGAAGAGCAGAACCGTGCAAAGATCGGCTCTGTGGTGACTGTTCTTGTGGAGGACTATGATCCCGTCAACGAGACATACTTCGGCCGTTCCGCCGCCGACGCTCCCGAGATCGACGGCAAGGTCTTCTTCCGTTGGCGCGGAGAAGCCCGCATCGCCCCCGGCTCCACCGTTCCCGTCAAGATCCGCGAGGTCGTGGACTATGACCTGTACGGCTTCGCGATGGCCGAGGCGTGAGAGGAAACGAGGGGCTCTGCCCCTGCCCCCCGCTTGAAACCTTTTGAAAAAAGGTTTCAAGACTTCCAAAACCTTTCAAAAAGGACATGGTAGGGGCTGAGATCAAACAGCGGAGCCCCTCATCGTCTCTGAATCCGTAGGGGAGGCTCTGCGTGGCCTCCCGTAAAATCCCCCTACACAACGCTGTACCGTAGGGGAGGGCTTTCCCCTCCCGCAAACGCTACATACATCAAGGAGAATCGTCATGAGCGACAAGAAAAAATCCAAAATGAACCTTCCCAACAAGCTGACCGTTCTGCGCATTTGCATGGTGCCCATCTTCATCGTGGTCATGATGCTCCCCGCATCGGTGCTGTCACCTCTCATCAGCGGCATCATCGGCACCGCCCTGTTTGTCATCGCATCTCTGACGGATATGCTGGACGGCAAGATCGCCCGCAAGTACGGTCTGGTCACCGACTTCGGCAAGCTGATGGATCCCTTGGCCGACAAATTCATGGTCATCGGTGCCATGACCGCCATCGTCTACCGCACCGCTATGCTGTTTGACAACAATAACCAAGCGCTGTTTATCATTACCCTGCTCATCGTCATCTTCCGTGAGCTGGCCGTGACCTCTCTCCGTCTCGTGGCATCTTCCTCGGGCGGCAAGGTCGTCGCTGCCAACATGATGGGTAAAATGAAGACCGTGGTGCAGATCATCTTCGTGGTGGTCGCCATCATGGAGCCCGTGATCTACGCCATCGACGGTGTCGGCTCTGCCCTGCCCGCCTGGTGGGTCACTTGGCTGCCCCTGTCCTACTTCTTCGCCGCGCTGACCATCTTCTTTACGGTCGCTTCGGGTATCAACTACTTCGTGGGGCTTTGGAAATATCTGGATCCTGAGAAGTGATCGTTTCGAGGGCGCTACTCTGCCCTCGCAATCTGAAACCATATTTGTTATAAGATTCTTGGGAGGGATCCAAGGGAACCCTTCTTGCAAGAAGGGTTCCCTTGGCGTTCTCCTTTACAGGAGGTCCATATGAATCATCCCGATAAATACACCGCCAAGCGCATTGACACCCCCAACCGCTCCAAAGCGTTTACCGACGCGGTTTACAGCGGCGTGGGAGATGCCCGTGCGCTGACCGCCGACATGAACGCCGCCGAGCATTCCATGGAGCCGTCGCCCCCCACCCTGAAAGCATTTGTGGGAGAGATGCACGGTCACACCAATCTGTCTGACGGTAGCGTGGACATTGACACTTACTTTAAAAATCTGCGGGATATAGCCAAGCTGGATTTTGCAGCGCTGTCAGATCATGACCACGGCGGCGTGGGTAAGCCCGAGCTGTGGGTTGGGAATCCCTCCAAGTGGGATCTCATCCGTGAAAAAGTGAAGGAATACCGCATCGACGGGCAGTTTACCACCATTCTGGCCTGTGAGCGTGACTCCTATCCCTTTTTCAACAATCTTGTCATTTACTTTGGGGATGACGACGCGGAGCCGGTTCGCGGCGTGCGCGACGGCGAGCTGACCGAGGCTGAGCTTCGCGCGCTTCTCGCCCGAGATGACTGTGTTTTCGCGCCACATGACACCTATTCACTGAATTCGGGCGCGGATTTTACCGCTCTTCCCCTTGACCTCATGCCTCCCTTTATGGAGATCATCTCCCGTGGGGACGCGGCCGAATACATGGGCAATCCCTGCGGCAACACCTTTTGGGCTGTGGAGGGCGGATTTTTCCAGGATGCCATCCGTCGCGGCGCACACATGGGCGTCATCGGCGGCAGTGACGATCACCGAGGTCTCGGCGGTCAGGTCACAGATGCTTACGGCGGATACGCCAAATATCCCGGTGTCACGGGCGTATGGGCGGAAGAAAACACCCACAAGGCCATTTTTGATGCCATCAAGGCCAAGCGCACCTATGCATTTATGCGCGGTCCCTTGGACGGCGCAATGAACGGTCGCATGGAGATTGACTTCCGTATCAACGGTCATTGGATGGGCGAGGAGCTCACCCTGCCTGCCAATACTGATCTTTCGGTATACTGGAACATCAAAACCGACGTGCCCGTACAGCGGGTAACTGTGGTCAAGAATTGCCGCAATTACGTGATGCTGGCCAAGTCCTCTGGCTTTTTCCTCGACTATAAGCAGGAGCAAAAGACCGATATCTACTATCTCCGTGTAGAGCTGACCGACGGCCGTTGCGGATGGACCTCTCCCATCAGCATCAGCCGCATCTGATGGAGGGTATCATGTCTATCCCGTTTGAATTTCATTACGATTTTCTCACAAGCCTCGTGCTGACCGACCCTGATTTCCCCCGCAAGATAAAGCTCATGCAGCGGGCGGGGGTCAAGACGGTCTGGTTGGACAACTACATCTACGGTGAATGGCAGAATTCCTTGGAGGATTGCCGCCGCGCCAAGGCCATGCTGGAGGATGAGGGCTTTGAGGTGCAGGCCATCTGCGTGCCGCTCGGCCACGGTTCCAACGCCCTCAACGGCGACGAGGCTGATCCCACCCTGCCCACCTCGTGGCAAAACCGTATGGATGCCCACGGCAACCGCCAAGCCACCACCACTTGCGTTGACGATACCGTCATCGCGTGGTACAAGGAAGCGGTACAAATCCACAAAGAGCTTGGTTTTACCAAGCTGTTCTACGACGACGACCTCCGCATGGGTTCTTGGGGGGCGCATCTGCAAGGATGCTACTGCGACCGTTGTATGGATAGATTTTATCAGAAATATCCACAATATGACGGTATGAAGCCTTTGGATATTGCGACTACAGCCATCGAGGGGGATGACCTTTGGAACGCATGGACAGATATCCAATGTGATTCCATTCTTCGATTCCTCGATGAAACCACGCCCGAGGGCTTGACCCCCGGTATCATGGTCATGCACAACGGCGACCGCCGACATGGCTTGGATATTCTCCGTATCAAGTCCCACTTCCCGAACGCGCTGTTCCGTGTGGGCGAGGGGCATTTTGATGACGGTAGCTTCCGTCACCCTATGTGCCGCCCGTCTATCGAGACCAGCATCAAAAAGCATCTGTCTCTGATAGGCTCGATAGAAAACGCCTTCAGCGAGACCACCACCTATCCCGTGGGTGCGCTGTCACCCGAACACTGGATCGAAAAGATGCGGTGGGAGATTAGGTGCGGCCTGCGCAATCTGTTCCTCATGAGCGGCAACGTGTTCCTCACCGATCCTTATTGGGAAGCACTCATCGAGGCTCGTGAAGAGCTGGAGGCCTTGGCCGAGGCAACGCCGTTGCCTGTGCTTGACGGGACGCCCTGCGAGGATGATTTCGTTTGGCATCTGTGATGCCATTTCAAAACAGGCACACCGTATCTTGCACAAAGCCACTTTGAAAGTTTTTGGGGTCCAGAGGGGGCTTTTTTCAAAAAGCCCCCCCGGCGTACTCCTTAAAATATTACTACCAGAAAGGAAATATAAAAAATGTCTGAATGTACTCACGATTGTTCCACCTGTTCCGCCAACTGCTCTTCGAGAAAACCCAGCCGCGAGGAGATGCTGGCCAAGCCCCATGATCTGTCCTCCGTCAAGCGCGTCATCGGCGTTGTCAGCGGCAAGGGCGGTGTCGGTAAGTCCCTCGTGACCTCCATGCTGGCCGTCAATATGCAGAGAAAGGGCTACAAGGTCGGTATCCTTGACGCTGATATTACAGGTCCTTCCATTCCTAAAGCTTTTGGTCTCAACAAGCCCGTTGAGGGCGAGGGTCTGGGCATGATCCCCCCCTCTACCACCACGGGTATTGACATCATGTCCGTCAATCTCATGCTCCAGGACGTGACCAGCCCTGTGATCTGGCGCGGCCCCGTCATCGCAGGCACCGTCAAGCAGTTCTGGACGGATACCATCTGGAACGACATCGACTACCTGTTCGTTGACTGCCCTCCCGGAACGGGTGATGTCCCCCTGACCGTGTTCCAGTCTCTGCCGCTGGACGGTATCATCATTGTCTCCAGCCCTCAGGAGCTGGTGTCCATGATCGTGCAGAAGGCCGCCAACATGGCACAGATGATGGACATTCCCGTCCTTGGTCTTGTGGAGAACATGAGCTACGTGGTCTGCCCCGATTGCGGCAAGGAGATCCGCGTATTTGGTGACAGCCACATCGAGGAGATCGCCGATAAGTTCGGCTATAAGCTCCTCGGCAAGATCCCCATGGATCATAAGCTCGCCGCCCTCGTGGATAAGGGCTGGATCGAGATGATGGAGAACAACTACCTCGATACTGCCGCCGACACTTTGGAAGAGGCTTGCGCCGCAAAGTAAGGGAGACGCAAGGAAGATGCAAGGGAACCTTTGGATAAAAGTTTCCCTTGCCCCCAAAAATCTTTAAAACAATTTCTGCATCCCATTTTAGAGGTGACCTTTTGATTATCCCCACCGATCGACAGGAAAGGAGCGCCGTTATTTCAAATGCAACATATGGATACTCAAAAAAAGAACAGCGGTGTTACCTTGCCGCTTTGGATACGCAAATATCTTCTCCCCGCCGTAGCGCTTTTGCTTCTGACCGCCGTTTTGTTCCTTATTTTAATCATCACGGTGTCCGAAGTCATGCAGGCCAAGGGGGAGGAAAAGCTTTGCGAGATCCCCCAAGCACAGGAGTTGCATACCGAAGCTCCCTTTGATTGTATTCTCGTCCTCGGTGCGGGACTCCAATCCGACGGCACCCCCAGCGCGGTGCTGCACGACCGTGTGACCGTAGGCGCGGAGCTCTATCGGGCTTTGGACGGTGTGCCCCTGCTCATGAGCGGTGACCAAACGGGAGACTACAACGAAGTCGCCGCCATGAAAACACTGGCGCTTTCTTTGGAGGTTCCCGAAGAAATGATCTATCTGGACAGCAAAGGCTACTCCACCTACGAAAGCATCCTCCGCGCCAAGCAGGTGTACGGTGCAAAGCGGATCCTGATCGTCACGCAAGCCTACCATCTGCATCGTGCGCTGTATCTGGCCGAATCGCTGGAGATGGAGGCCTACGGTGTCTCAGCCGATCTCCGCCCGTACAAGCATCAAAGAAAACATGACGTAAGAGAAGCCCTTGCCCGCTTCAAGGATCTGTTTAACGGAGCCAAAAAAGAACATCCCATCTATCTTGACCCCGCAGTTTTTTTGAAAGATCCCGAAATTTAACCATCAGTCCCTCTCGCAGGGACTTTTTTCTAAGGAGTAACCATGAAACCACGCGTATCTGTCGGTATTGACCGTATCACCGCCCCCGATTGGAAAATACATTTTGAAAGCAAACGCATCGGGCTTGTTACCAATGCATCGGGCATCTCCGCCGCACACGGGTACAGAGGCACGGTAGAGGTCATGCAGGAGCACTTTTCTGTTGCGGCGCTATTCGCCCCGGAGCATGGCGTTCGTGGGGTACTGGCGCCCGGAGAAAAAGTAAAGAGCGGCACAGATCCCCTGTCGTCACTCCCCGTGTATTCCCTGTTTGAAGATTTTGTGTTTACACCCAAATCACAGGAAGAGCAAGCGCGGTTGGCCTATGCGCCTTCTGCCGCCATGCTCCGAAATATCGACCTGATGGTATTCGATATGCAGGACGTAGGGTCACGCTACTTCACCTACGCCTCTACCCTGTTCTACACCATGCAATCCTGTGCCGCATACGGTCTGCCGCTGTGGGTCCTGGACAGACCCAACCCCCTGGGCGGTGAGATCGTGGAGGGATGCCGCCAGGACGCGGACTGCACCTCCTTCATCGGGCTCACGTCTGTTCCCATCCGTCACGCCATGACACTCGGGGAGCTTTCCCGCTATTATAACCGCGCTTACAGCCTCGGCTGCGAGCTACACGTTTTGCCCATGGAGGGATGGACGCGGGATATGCTATACGCCGATACCAGCCTTCCCTTTGTCCGTCCCAGCCCCAATCTCCCGACCTTGGATGCCGTCACCGTTTATAACGGCACCTGTATGCTGGCGGGAACCAACGTGTCCGAAGGACGCGGCACGACCACCCCCTTTACCACGATCGGCGCACCTTTTGTGCATCCTTTGCGTCTCGCCGATGCTATGAACGCGTTAGAGCTTCCGGGACTTATGTTCTCCCCCACCCATTTCCTGCCGCAATTTTCCAAATACCAAGGCGAGATCTGCGGCGGCGTGGATATTCACGTCACAGATCCCCGTGCCGTGCGTGCCGTTTCTCTGGGTCTGCATCTCGTCCACACCCTGCGCACTCTGTTTCCCGAGGAGTTCGCCTTTCTCCGCCCTGCCAACGGAGGGCGCTGGCATATTGATCTGTCCACAGGCAACCGCGATCTCAGAGAAGGACGGCTGATGCCCGAGGAGATTCTGGCACGTTGGGATGCGGATGGCAAGCGTTTCGGGAAGGAAACCGAGAAAGACCATCTTTATACATAAATTTTGTCATCCATATGCCCGATTCCTCAGCCATATTAACAAACGCATCACAAAATGTACACATTTGCTTCATATGAATATGAGATAATATCTTTATTATCGTAACATCTACGATCTGCGGGCATTTTGCGCGTGTCACCATCACACACAAACCGCAGTCAAACAAAGGAGGTACATATGCAGTTCATCACATCAAGTTATCTCAAAAGAGCCACTGCCCTTCTCTTGTGTCTTTCCATGTTGGCTGCCGCTTGTCTCGGTCTGGTTTCTTGTGGTGTCAGCTCCGAAGAAACCGATACGAAAGAAGCCGCAAGCAAGCCTGTCGGCACAAACGAAGAAGGTGAGACCGTAGAGGTCGACCCCTTTGAAGGTGTCGATTTTGGCGATCGTCCCTTCCACATCTACACCAGTACCAACATTGCCTGCACGGGTATGGGTAACTCCAACTTCCTGATTGAGGGTACCAATACCACCGACGGCGGTCTTGTCAATGACGCGGTTTTGGAGAGAAACGTCACCGTCGAAGAAAAGCTGGGTGTCAAGCTGGAATACACGCAGGTCAATATCAACTACACCCAAGTAGAGGCAGACATCCGCAAGTATGTCAGCTCCGGTGACCACGAGTTTGATCTCGTCATCAACGACCTCTATCCCTTTGCCAATCTCTCCATTGAAGGCAACTTCCGCAACACGCTGGATCCCGAATGTGTCTTTGACTTTGAAAAGGAATATTGGTATGACGACTATATGGCAGACCTCCGTCTGATCGACGGCTACCAGTACCTTTTGGCCGGTGACTATTTCATCGACCTGATCCGTTCGGCACACTGCCTGCTTTACAACAAGGACATTTATCAGGAATACTACCAGACCGATCCTGACGAAGTCTATCAATGGGTTCTCAACTACGAATGGACCTACGAGAAGATGAACCAGATGATCTCTGACATATATGAAGACAAGAACATGAACCAGGAGAAGGACAAGGGCGATATGTACGGCTTCCTCGTCTGCGAATTCTGGGGTTGCTCCATTCCCTTCACCGTCAGCGGTAATCCTACGTTTATCACCCGTGAAGAGGCAGACGGCGCTCCCGTCGTTGCCCTTTTGGAAAACAACCGCGCCAGCGACCTTGCAAGCGCCATGACCACCATTTTCCAAAATGAATCTGCCAGCATCACCATGACCCCCGAGACCGAGCTTCTCGAGGCATTTGTGGACGGCCAGGCTCTCATCGTTGGCTATCAGCGTCTCGGTTCTCTGGAAAATCCCACACTGCGTAATATGCAGGGTGATATCGGTATCATTCCTTATCCCATGGTATACGCTTCGGATCAGCGCTACGTCACCTCTACCCACGATACTTCCGAGCTGGGTGCAATTCTGGCCACTGCCAAGGATTTGGGCTTCACCACGACCGTCATCGAGGTGCTCAACCGCGAGACAGCCAAACTGCTCATGCCCAAGTATTATAAGGAAGCACTGCAGATTCAGTACGTAGACGACTCGACGGCTGCCAGCATGATCGACATCATCCACGATAACTTCGGCAATTCCTTTGCACTGGCATACAACAACGCTTTGGGTAGCGTTATGTTGCAAAGCTTCACCGTTGCTGTTCAAGAAGAACGCGAATTTTCTGCGGTTTTCAAGGGCTATTCCAGATCCGTCGACCGTGCGGTGAGCAATAAAATCAAGCAGTTTATGAAGAACAACGGTCTCAACTGACGATTTTCCATAGGGCTGTCTCCCGCGAGACAGCCCTGTTTTTAAAGGAGGTTTTACACATATGTCTTTTCCCATTACGTATTGGTACGGTATCCGCAAGGAATTCCTTTCCAAGGAACGTCTTATGGAAGCCAAGGAAGCAGGATTTAATCTCATCGAATGCGCTTATGACCCCGAAACCAACAAGCAGGTGCTTGCATGGTGCGAAGAGTTGGGACTCAAAGCCAACGTGCAGGATCCCCGCATGGACATCGCACTCGCGGGCAACGACGGCTGGGAGGCAGCGCTGGACAACATGATTGCGGATTACAAGGGCTGCAAAGCTGTCAACCGCTTCTTCATGCGCGATGAGCCCGTGGACGAATATTTCCCTGTACTCGGTCGTGTGGCGCGTTATCTCCACGAGCATGACCCCGATCACGGCGAATACGTCAATTTTCTACCGCACCATGCCGTGCCGCAGATCGAGGGTATGGATATGTTTGCCCGTTACAATCTGCACATGGATCGCTATATTTCCGAGGTCAACCCTTCCCTTCTGTCCTACGATCATTATTCCCTCTCCTTCCGTCAGGTGGATGATCTGTCAGGCAAAAAGCCCGCTCGTCTTTCGGAGGAAAACCTCAAGCGCAACGGCTGGGAGAATCGTCTTCACGAAGCTGTCGACGGCAAGGGATTTTACGACAATCTCATGCTGGTGCGTAACAAAGCGGCTGAGATAGGTGTTCCCTGGATGTCCATCATTCTTCTTGTGGAGCATTGGCACTACCGCTGGCCTACCGAGGGAGAAGTGCGTTGGGAAGCCTTTACGGCCTTTTCTCACGGTGTATCCGCGCTTTCCTATTTCACCTATTGGACACCCGGCACAGCCCACACAGAGCCTTGGTCTTATCACAACGGCATCATCCTCTCGGACGGTACCCGCGGGGAGAAATATGAGATCGTTAAGGCCATCAATGCTGATCTCCAATCCCTCTATGCAGGTCTGGAAGCACCGCTCCACGGCGTGACCCCCGAAGATCCTCACAAATCCATAGCCGTATACCACACAGGTAAAGAAGCCGATGCGCTGGCGGCACCCTTTGCGCCTTTTGCAAAGCTGAAAGACATTACGACCCCCGAAGGTGCTGTCCCCCGCACGGTGGTGGGTGTATTTGGCGATGGAAACCGCTTTACCGTGGTAAACAAGGATTACGACGCTCCCGTGGCAATTCGCTTCTCCACCGCGGATGCAGTCCCGCTGTGGCATTGGAGCAAGGCGCATTACGCGTGGGAAGTCTGCACCGATGACTTCTCCATTGCTCCCGGAGACGGCGAACTGTTCGCATTTTCTCTATGATCTGACACAAAACCAAGCCCCCTTGCCACATACTGACGGCAAGGGGGCTTCTCTGTCGATGAGTTTTATAGGTAGGTGACAAAATTCTCTTGTCTCCGCAAGGCGTTTGTGGTATGCTGATGCCATCAAAGCAAACAAAACGGAGGAAGTATCATGAAAAAGAAGTTACCTGTTTTTCGTTCTCAGGTCTCTCCACGTTTTCTGGTTTTGCTTGGTTTTTGCCTCCTCGTCATAGCCGTGGGAATGGCCGGCTGTGGCGATGGCGACGAAGGACAAGCCACCGAAACGTCAGAGACAAGCAGCATAACCCAACCCTCAACCGAAACCCCACCGTCCGATCCCGCCCAAACGAAACCCGAGGACACACCCAATTCTCCCGACAGGACGGACGAAGATTTGCGCACACATTACGAAGCGCTCATCGCCGAACTGCGCGCCGAGCTACTGCAAGAGCGCGAGGATCGTTACATATCCGATTTCGAGTACAAGCAACGCTTGGAGGAGCTGGAAAAAGCACTTGAAGCCTGGGAAAAGGCTACCGTTCCCAATGACACCCCGACGGTCGCGCCCCCCGAGACAAGCCCCCCCGAAACGACTCCGCCTCCCGAGGAGACAGAGCCGCCCAAAAAGCCCGTAGACGGCGCCGTTTTCAATTACCGCCTGGAAAACAGCGAGGTCATCATCACGGGCTATACGGGCACGGCTGAGATCGTCAGCGTTCCGTCTGTCATTGACGGGCATCCCGTCACCGCCATCGATGATTATGCATTTCAGAATTCCTCGGTGGTATCGGTGATCCTGCCCGGAACGGTAACCTACGTTGGATGGTTTGCGTTTTACGGTTGCTTCAGTCTGGAGCTTATCAGCCTCCCTGCATCCGTCACCGCCATCCAATACGCCGCCTTTGACGGTTGTCCCCGTCTGACCATTCTGTGTCCTGCCGATTCCTATGCGGCAAAATATGCCGTCAGCTTTGGGCTCAGACATGAATACGTTTAAATCAAAAAAAGCAGTCGTCATCGACTGCTTTTTCTGTATAACTTTCAACGTTTGATGCGCACCAGACGATTGAGGCCGTCCTCCAGCGCGTCACAAAGCGCATCCACCTCTTCGGGGGTGTTCCGCTCGCACAGACTGATGCGGACGGTACTGTCAGCCGCCGCAGCAGACAAGCCAAAGGAAAGCAAAGAAGCACTCGGATGGGTTGCCCTTGCGGAGCAGGCAGAGCCGCTGGATACGCAGATGCCTTTGGCAGACAAATGATTCAGCATGGTCTGGGATTTGATGTGCGGCAATGTCACGCTCAATACGTGCGGCGCGCGCGCACCTTGTGGAATATTGAGGATCACGTCCTTTTGTGAAAGGGCTGCTTCCAACTGCGCCCGCAAGTGCTGCATGGTTTCCACGTGTTCCTGCTTATGCGCCGACATCACGGCACAGGCCGTGCCAAATCCGACAATGCCGATCAGATTCTCCGTGCCTGCTCTAAAGCCGCTTTCCTGACCGCCGCCGTAGATATGGGATGCCAGCTGCTTGGCCTTATGAATGGCGGGGGAAACGTACAGCGCGCCCACACCCTTGGGTCCGTGGATCTTATGTGCGCTGACCGTAACCAGGTCAGCCTTAAGCGACATCGGAGTAAAAGGAACCTTCAAAAAGCCTTGCACACAGTCACAGTGGGTCACGGTCTCGGGATTGACGCGCTTGGCCGCGGAAAATACGCGTTCCACGTCAAACCGTGCACCTGTTTCATTATTGACAAGCATCATGGAAACAAGCACGGTAGGCGTTTCCAAAGCGGCAATGGCGGCATCCACATCCAAAACACCGCCTTTGGTGGGAATGCGAATGATCTCAAAGCCTTCGCGCTCCAGCCTTGCCATGGCGGATGCCACCGAGGGATGCTCGCAATCCGTGGTAATGATCCGCTTGCCGATGCGGCGCGGTTTGGCGTACACCGTGCCGAAAATGGCTTGGTTATTGGCCTCGCTGCCCGATGCCGTAAAAATCAGCTCGGCAGGACGGGTAAGGCGAACACCCAACGCCGCGGCAACCTGCCCACGTGCTTTTTCCAGCAGCATATGCGCTTCCTGACCCGCGCCGTGCAAGGACGACGGATTACCGTAAACGCCCATGGCCTCGGTCATGGCGGCTTGCGCTTCGGGACAGAGCGCGGTGGTGGCGCTGTTATCAAAATAGATCCATTGTTTCATGTATATCAGTCACCCAATTTGCGGAAATACAGCGCCTGCTCCATGGCTTCCACCTCGGAGATGTGGAGATCGTACTGCTCGGGCAGGGCGGTATAGGTCATGGTATAAATCATACCGACGAGCACCACCATCTGGCGTGCTTTGTAGGAAACACCGCCCAACGTATATGTGTACTCATAGACCTTGGCGGTTTTCTCACCGTTGTCACCGTTTTTGAGGGTGATCTCGGACTCGCTGACAAGGACGAAGTCACCGAGCGTATTTTCGTACTGCTCCTTGCACGTTTCCCAGTAGGTATCCACCGTATAGGTCGCGTCCTCACCGATGTCATAGGAGAACATACTGACGTTGGAGCGATCCTCCTCGGAAACGTACACGAAGTTCTGGCCGTTCCTGGTGTCTCTGATCCAGGATTCGGGAGCGAAGAAGCGGTAACCGACCTCGTTGTCCGAAACCAGCTTCATTCCCTCGGGCACGTCCACAGACGTGGGGATCTTGCGGTCATCCGAGCCCTCAAAGGGGAAGCTTTCAAAGGTAATATTCTCCAGGATCTCATCCACGATATCCAGCCAGCGCTCAAATTCATCCTTGGGCGCGGAGAAGGTAAAGAGATAGTATCTTCCCTGCTCCGAAACGTAGGAGAGCACCTGACGGAAGCGGCGGTCGCTCTCCCCGCTGGGGGAATCCTTGGAGGGCCTGCCCGCAACCGTCATGACGTAGGTCATGTCCACAGCGCGGTGTCCCGACAGGGTGCTGTCAAACAGCTTTTCTGCCTGATACCCCTTATGGGTCTCAAGCTCGGCCATGTGGGAAGTCTTGAACTGCTCGAGAGGGGTTTCCTCCTTCTCAGCATCGTGCACAAACGAAACCTCCACCATAGAAACAGCGGCGTTAACGGTAGAGGAAATATAGGCGCTGGAGATGCCGCTTTCGGTGTTGACTGTCCATTGGGTCGGCACAAAGAGGCGGAAATATTCACCCGCACAGGTGGCGTATTGATAGCCTTCGGGCACCTCGGAGGTAGACGCGCAGGAAGCGAGAGCGCCGATCAGAAGGATGACCGAAAGGAACAAGCAAAGAATGCGACAAAGCTTAGTTTTCAAATTCATTTTTGGCTCCTGATTTACTTTATCTTGGATGGTGATAGGATACATGAAAATCGTTAAGCGGATTTGAACAAACGCTACAACTTATTATAGTATAACATAAAATCCCGATTTTCGCAAGAGAAAACCGCAATTTTCTTTGAAGGAACAGAAAAATTCAAAAAGAGGATGCTCCGCGGTGGGGCATCCTCTTGAGGGAGATAAAAATTTACAGCTCAGGTGGAATGTCGCCATCGGTGCAGTGGATGGTGGCGGAGTACAAGGAATTGTTATCATGTTGAACGTCTACGCGCCACCATTGGTATTGGGTGCCGGAGTAGTGAATGTCTGTAAGCGCATCGCAACCGTCAAATGCGTGATTTCCGATGCATACCAAGCTGTCGGAGATGGTGACGGTCGTCAGGCCAGTGCAACCGCCGAATGTCATAAATTCGATACTCGTCACGCTATCGGGGATGGTGACGCTCGTAAGGCCGGTGCAAGTAGTGAACACTATGTTTCCGATGCTCGTCAAACTGTCGGGGAGGGTGATGCTCGCAAGACCGGTACAACCGTAGAATGCCGCCGTTTCGATGCTCGTCACGCCGTCGGGGATGGTAATGCTCGCAAGACCGGTGCATCCGTAGAATGCATACTTCCCGATGCTCGTCACACCGTCTCCAATCATAACGCTCGTAATGTTGGCGCAATTTCTGAACGCCGTCTGTCCTATGCTCGTCACTTGTTCTCCATCCGGAGATACGATAGGAATCATCACGTCGGCATCAGTACATTCGCCGATCCCGCTGACATAACAAGTGCCGTCACCGTTGGACGTAAATTTCAAGCCCGCAGAATATTCCAGCGGGTGAGTCGGCTCAGTCGACTCTTCGGTCGTTGCCTCGGTCGTTGCCTCGGTCGTTGCCTCGGTCGTTTCCTCGGTCATTTCCTCGGTCATTTCCTCGGTCGTTTCTTCGGATGCTGCCTCTGTCGCGCCTTCGCTCACCTCATCCAAGGTAGTTTCGGGCTCTTCCTCGGGCTTGTCACATCCCGTCAAAACGGGCATACAAAGCAGCAGTGTGGCCATAAGGCAAGTCGTCAGCTTCCATGTGATCTTTTTCATTATGCTTTCACCTTCCTGTAATATTTATACGGTATTTCTGTGGGGAGGTAGACCCGAACCATCGTAGGGGTGGATTCCATATCCACACGAAATTTAAAAAGCAAGGCTCGCCTCAATTTTCTATGCTGACGGGCGCATATGGAATGCGCCCCTACGGTTATAAAAATATCCTATTTAGTATGAAACATCGCCTCAGCCGCAGCCAGAATTCCCAGCTTGCCGCTCTCATAGGTCAAGCCTCCCTGGAAGAAGACGGTATAGGGAGGACGCATGGGACCGTCAGCCGACAGCTCGATGGAAGAGCCCTGCGTAAACGCGCCTGCCGCCATGATAACGGGATCTCCGTAACCGGGCATAGCCCAAGGCTCGGGGGTCACGTGGGAATCCACGGGGGAGGCGGATTGGATACCACGGCAGAAAGCGCAGAGCAATTCTCCCTTGCCCGTGATGACAGACTGGATGATGTCGTGTCTCTCCTCGTTCCAGCGAGGCTCCACGGTGTAGCCCAAGGCCTCAAAGAGATAGGCGGCCAGATGGGCGGTCTTGAGCGCCTGGGCGGTGGTGTGGGGCGCATAGAACAGACCCTTGTAGAAGGTCTTGTTGTGGTTGAAGGTAGCGCCCACTTCCCCGCCAACACCTACGGAGGTGAGACGATAGGAGCAAAGCTCCACGGCGCGCTTGGTGCCTGCCAGATAACCACCGGTCTCGGCCATACCACCGCCGGGGTTCTTGATGAGGGAACCGATGATGAGGTCAGCGCCCACGGCGGTGGGCTCGACCGTCTCCACGAACTCGCCGTAGCAGTTGTCCACCACCACGTAGGTGTCGGGAGAATTTTCTTTGACGAACTTCACCATCTCACCGATCTCGCTGACCGACAGGGTCTTGCGGTTGAGGTAGCCCTTGGAACGCTGGATGAAGACCATCTTGAGGCGGTTGCCGTAGGTGTTCATCTTTTCTTTTATCGTGTCAAAGTCGAACTGACCGTCGGGCTTCAGATCCACCACGTCATAGTCGATGCCGAAGTCCTTGAGGGAGCCGTTGCCCTCCTCACCCGAAATGCCGATGACCTCCTCGAGAGTGTCGTAGGGCTTGCCTGCCACCGACAGCATCACGTCACCGGGACGGAGGATGCCGAAAAGACCGATGCACAGGGCGTGGGTACCGCTGACGATCTGATGGCGTACAATGGCGGCCTCTGCCCCCATCACCTCCGCCCAGATCTCGTCGAGAACGTCACGGCCGCGATCGTCGTAGCCGTAGCCGCTGGTGCCGTCGAACATGGTCATGGCCACGCGATGCTCGCGGAAGGCATCCATGACCTTTTGGGTGTTCTCAAAGGACACGCGGTCAATATGGGCAAAGTGAGGGGCAAGCGCCACCTCTGCCTCAGCGGTCAATGTAAGAATTTTTTCTGAAAATTGCATGATATGTAGTCCTTATGTGTTATTGATGAGGGGCAAATAATTTGTTGGTCATGCCGCAGTGCGGCAACCAATATCGCGTAACACTCTCCAAGGCGAGTGCGTATCACCCGATGGGCAATGCAACGGTAAATTGTTGTTTGCCGCAGTGCGGTGGCCAATATCGCGTAACTCTCTCCAAATCCGAGTGAATCACTCGATGGGCAGTATAGCGGTAAATTGTTGTTTACGGGCGTATGACCAATATGGCCGTAGGGGAGGCCCTGTGTGGCCTCCCGCCAAAAAGATTGTTGACCCACAAGGGTTTTGTCGATGTCGGGACGACGGGCGACCACATAGGGTCGCCCCTACGGGTTTTCGTTAATTCTCCGCTAAACAACAATTTACCTCCCCTATGATCCGAATGAAAGGAGTACCCATGAAAGCCATCATCAAAGAACCAGACTTTCGCCGCGACTTGAAAAGCGCTCCCGCTGTGGGGTATCTTTTCTTCGGTGAAGAGGATTACCTCAAGGCCAATGCCATAAGACTTGCCCGCAAGACCCTTTGCGGGGAGGACGAGGGGCTGGCGTATTTCAATGACATCCGTCTGGGCGGTGCGGATTTTACGACAGACGCCCTGCTGGATGCCATATCTACGCCTCCCATGGGCGCTGACCGAAAGGTCATCACCGTCACAGGACTGGATTTCAATGCCATGCGCGCGGGGGACATGGAAAACCTACTTGAAGCGTTGGCAGAGCTGGAGCATTATCCCTTCAATCTGGTCATTTTGTCCGCAGATTCGGATTGTCTTGATGCAGGTACGCTCCCCAAGCGTCCCTCCAAGCTGCTATCCGAGCTGGGGGAATATCTGATCCCCGTCAACTTTGAAAAAAACACCCCCGCCAAGCTTTCGGGCTGGGTGCAAAAGCATTATCTCCACCATGGCGTGGAGGCATCCCCCGAGCTGTGTCACTTCACCGTGACCTATTGCGGACGGGATATGTACGTTCTGGCAAGCGAGATCGAAAAGGTTGCCTTTTATGTGCTCTCCCACGGGCGTAAAACCGTCGCCGAGGCGGATATAAAGACCGCCGCTGTTCCCGCGGTGGAGTATGACGCGTTCGCGTTTACCAACGCCATCACCGAGCGAAGACGCGGGGACGCGCTGGACATCCTTGCTGACCTCAAATTCCGCCGTGTGGAGCCTGTGTTTGTGCTTTCCGAGGTGTCCCGCGTGGTCTGCGATCTTGCCATGGTGGGCGCTTTGGGCGCATCGGGACAGACCTCCGCCGAGATCTCTGCCGCGCTCAAAATGCACGAATACCGCGTGGGGCTGTATCTGCGCCAAGCGAGCAAGGTGCCGCCCGAACGGTTGGCGCAGGCCGTGGATGCCTGCCGTGAGGCCGATGCCGCCATGAAGGGCGGTGTGGGTGCCTTGGCGGGATACGGGGTGATCGAAAAATTGATTTGTTCATTGTAGGTATGGATACAAGAAAGGCTGTTGCGAGTGTTGGCTCGCAACAGCCTGAATTTTTACTGCCACCGACTGAATGGCTTAAGGGCGTTATCCCCGAACCTCAATGGTTGAGCCAATGGGCAAAAAATCTTTGTCTTCGAAGATGAGGTAACAGCCGTCTTCATATCCTGTGACGAAAGCCTCCGCCAAATAGACGAATGCTTCCATGGATCCGTTCGGGCTTGCAGCATAGAGGGTGATGGCTTGCTCGGTACGCTCTATACGGTAACCGTAGTAGCCCAGCGTCTCCTCGGGAATGGCAACGAAACGAAGACAGCCTTCGCCCGTCGGTTTTTCATCATTCGAACGGTAAACGGGGAGCGCGCTTTCGGAAATATGCGCGGCAGCCTCCTCAGCGATGGGCAGCAGGAAGTCTGCGTCATATTCTATATAAGACACGCGATGGAGGGATTCGGGCTGTACCCACAAATCGGGTCTCAACTCCCCCTTCATAATTCTTTGCAGTCGCGCCCAGCCCGTGGTCAGATTTTCTTCCTCGGAGAAGTGTTCATATTGTGCCAGATCGTATTTGACCTCATCTGTCTCGCAGAACAGATTATCCAAAAGCACCCGCAGGGTGGGGGTCTCGCCGTTGGTCAGCCCGTAGATATAGGTGGCGAAAGCGTACTGCCAATCCCGCGATGCGCCCAAGGCATCTGTGAGGTCAAAGGTATATGACCAAGCCTCTCCTATGGGGAGAAGCTGAAGCTCCTCCAATTCTTCACCCGTGTCGGGGTCTACCTTGCTCCACATCCATAGGTGAGCCGTGACCTCAAGGCTTGCGTTTTGCGAGAAAAGATCTTCATCGGCGTGAAGAGTGATGATGCGACCGTCCTCCAGTTGGAGCAATGTGCGAGCAGGAGGATATATAAATTGCAGCTGCTTGTCAATGGCGATATAGGGTGTGCTTGGATCGTTTTGCGGATCGTACAATAGAAAGATCACTCCTCCATCCCCCGCCCCTTGGGCATAGCGGGCGGTCATGACGTACCAGCGCATCCCTTCGGGCATCCGCACCTGTGTATAAGCCGCCGTCAGCGGAATATTGGCCACCGATCCCCCGTCGGGATATGTGCCGGTGCTTTCGCCCAAAAAGGCATTCGCAGGCGGATCAAACACAGGCCATGCGTGGGGCTGTTTCATGATGGGAAGCTCCACCTCGGGAGGCACCGCCAAGCAAAAAGCATAATCGTAGCCGTATTCATTTTTGCCCTCGGTGTGGGTGATCCGCAGGGAAACGTAATAGCTCCCAGCCGTTAAGGTTTCCAAATCATCAACAGATTCAAAGGTATATATCGCCTCCGTCGGTGCAGCGGGATCGTATACGTAGACCGCCTCCAGCGTGTAGTTTTTGGGCATATGCAACCGCAGATCATCCGCATAAGTCAGGGTCGGCACGGGGGAGACGGTGAACTCGCCGTAGAAGCCCGCCCCGCAGGACATGGCGCTTTGGTTGCCCTTATGCACCTCGCTGTATCCAAAGAAGGCCTCGGGAGTCACGGTCTGCCCGCCTGCTGTGAGATAGACCTCGCCGGTGATGACGTCGTTATACCCAGGCGGCACGTCCCCCGCCCGGAACCCCGCCCAGATGATACCGCCCATCACGCTGACAGCCACCAAAGCGCAGATGATGGCCACGCCCCAGCCGCTGTTTACAAAGCGCGTCAGCCAACCGTTTCGGGAAGGGCGTCGTTTTTGGGTGATGGCCACAAAATAGGCTTCCTCGGCTTCAAGCAGATACTCGGAACGGATATCGCCCAAAGCCTCGGATATGGTCAAGCCTTGGATCCTCATAGCGTGTACCCCCGTTCATTCAGAAATGCGCGGAGCTTTTCTCTGGTGCGCATGAGCCGCAGAGAGACGGCATTTTCGCTGATGCGGAACGCCTTGGAAAGCCCTTTCACGGAGTGACCGTGCCAATAGCGGAGAATAAACAGGGTGCGTTCTTCTTTTTCCAAAAGGCCGAAAAATTCGTTGAACAGCTCGGTCAGCCTGCCGCTGTCTTCCTCCCTCATAGGAATACATTCCTCCAGCTCCGAGAGGGAAACCTCGTAATGATGCCGCCTGGCGGCATGATTCCTACGGTATCTGTCCAGCGCCAGATTACGGGTGATCCTCCCAAAAAACAACCGCAGAACGCTTGGCCGCTGGGGCGGGATCTCGCGCCACGCTCTAACCCACGTATCGTTGACACATTCCTCCGCGTCCAGGGTGTCACTCAGCACGTTCATGGCGATGGTATGACAATAGCTGCCGTATTTTTCGGCAGACTTGCTGATGGCCTGCTCCTGCCGCGCAAAATACAGCTCGATGATCTGCTCGTCTGTCATGGTAGCACTTCCTTTCCTTCAAATTTTCAGGTTGCCCTATAAGACGCAAAAAACAGAGGAATCTTTCATTTTTAAAAAACTTTTTGTTATTATATCATGATTCTCGGTTGAGCGCAAGCGAGAGTTGATACAAAAAGAGCCTCAGCGCGAGCTGAGGCTCAAAATATGGGGCTTACGGTATGATGATTTCTCCGTCGGTGCAAATGACGGTGGTCGTATAAGTGCCCGAAGATCCTGTATAGCCCTCTCCACCGCCCATGTACTCGTCCCAATCTTGATCTTTGAAAACTTCTTCCCATTCTGCCATCGTGCCTTCGTAGTAGATGGTTTTCAAACTTATACAGAGGGATAATGCACGGCTTTCGATTGCTTTCAAGGTCTTGGGAATGTGGATGGTCATGAGCCCATCACATAGGTGGAAGGCCATCTCCTGTATGGTTTCTAAGGAATCACCAAAATCCATTTCCTTGAGCCTTTCACATCCGATAAAAGCATATGCTCCGATTTCAAGAACTGTACTTGGAATGGTGATCTTTTCCATGGATATACAGTAAGCCAATGCTGACTCCTTGATACTTGTCACGCCTTCGGGGATCACGACTTCTTTCAGCTTTGTTTGCTGATCAAATGCCTGCAGACCGATCGAAACGACCCGATCACCGGCAGGAGACACAGAGGGAATGACTACGCGGGTATCGGTGCAAATACCCATGCCTGCGACATAGCAGGTACCGTCACCGTTAGATTTGAAATATAGACCTACAGAGGCACCGGGTTCTATATAGGAACCCGCACTGTTTTCTTCTGACCACTCGGAGCCGTTTTTCTTCAGCGTGCCATCGGTGCAACGAATCACGTAATTTGGGGTGTTCTCGTTCCATTTTCCGGCTTTTTGTGCGGATTGTTTCCACTCTTCACCCGTTCCGTTGTAGATGATTTCTTCAAGTGCCGTACAATCTTGTAAAAAATATTTATCTATATGACGGATAGTGCTTGGCAAAGTGATACGTTTTAACGATAGGCATCCTGAAAGCGTGCTTTGCGGAAGATTTGTGTATCCTTCGGGGAACGATATCTCGGAGAGTGCCATACACTCTTGAAATATTCCCCGGCCGTTCAGAGCATCGTTTTCACAAAGCAACGTAACGGAGGTGAGCGCCGTGCACTGATAAAATGCGCGGCTGTGTATTTTTTTTACGGTCGAGGGAATGGTGATCTCCTCAAGGCTTGTGCATTGATAAAAGGCCTCGCTGCCAATGAAGGTCAATGAATCGGGGAAAACGATGTTTTTCAGACCGCTACAATATCCGAAAGCGTAACTGGTGATTTGTGTGATCCCTTCGGCAAGCTCGATGGTTTCGAGATTTTCACAGAAGAAAAAAGCCGAGCTGCCGATGTCCTGTATCGTGGAGGGGAGCTTGATATAAGACAAGCTCTTGCAGTTGGCAAACGCCATCGAACCAATGCGCGTAAGTCCTTCTTCCAGTATAACTTCCTTTAAGGCCCGGCAATCATAAAAAGCATCATCGCTCAAATCTGTCAGCGAGGCGGGAACAGTAATGCTTTCCAATGCAAAGCAACCGGAAAACGCATTTTCTCCCATGGCCGTCAATCCTTGCGGCAACTGTATGTGAATCAAAGCATGGCAACCCTGAAAAGCTTTTTCTTCAATGGTCAAAAGCCCTTCGGGAAGATTGATCGATTCCAGCGCATGACAGTTTTCAAAAGCGGATGCCTTAATTTCCGTTATGGTGCCCGGAAGCTCCACGCGCTTCACATATGTGTTGTACCTTATACTACCCCCACCCTGTGAACCGGGGAGAACAAAAGCGTTTGTTCCGATAGCCGTGACTGTATCGCCATCGGGAGAAACTTCGGGAATCACAATAACTTCATCCATGCACCCCCCAATGCTTTGGAGATAGCAAGTGCCATCCCCATTGGATTTGAAAATCAAACCTTCCGTGCGCTCGGATAACGTAATTTCTTCGGTGTCAGATTCAAGCGATGTATCGGTTGTTGGCAGGATAATGTTCTGGGAGTCTTGCCCACTCTCGGTTGCAGGTGGCGTGTTGCCCGGTTGCTGTCCCGCCCAGATAATACCGCCCATGACGCTGACAGCCACCAAAGCGCAGATGATGGCTACGCCCCATCCGCTGTTCATGAAGCGGCTGAAAGCAGAAGGGTCACGCTCTTTTTTATGGATGGAGGCCGTCAAGAAGCAAGCGTCCAGCTCCGCGTCGCGGATGTAATCCTCCCGAATGTCGGTCAAGGTTTCAAAAACTGTGATGCCCTTCATAGAGAGTAGCCCTCCTTTTCCAAATAGTTTTTCAGTTTTTCACGCGTGCGCATGATGCGGAGATTGACGGCGTTGCGGGTCATGCCGTAGGCTCTCGCTAAGGTCTCAGGGGTATAGGCGTACCAGTAGCGCCCCACGAACAGTCGCCGCTCGGTGTCCTCCAGGGTGCCGAGAAAGCCGTCCAGCAGGGAACGGAGCTCTGCGGTGCTTTCCTCGGGCATGGGAACACAGTCCTCCAGCTCTGAGAGGGCGATCTCGATATGTGCCCGCTTCTTTCGATGATCCGCACGATAGCGGGAAATGGCCAGATTTCTTGTGATCTTGCCAAGGAATATTTTCAAGGGGCTCGGGCGCTTGGGCGGTATGCTGTGCCACGCTTTCAGCCACGTGTCATTGACGCATTCCTCCGAATCCGACGGATTGCCGAGGATCTGCATGGCGATGCTTTGGCAATACGTTCCGTAAGCCTTGTCGGTTTCGGCGATGGCCTGCTCGTCGCGGGCAAAGTATAATTCAATGATTTCGCTGTCGCGCATGAGGACACCTCCTTTGTGCGTTTCTCTCTATCTACTATAACGCTTTTTTGTGGACTCCGATTTCATAATTTGTAAAAAAACAGAAAAAATCCCCTTCTTTTTTTCGAAGAAGGGGATGGCATTTTTTACATATGTACCGCTTGCGCGGCGGGTTTTACTTACGCCTCGGGATTTTCCACGATGAAGGCGTCCAGCGCTTTGACGAGACCGTCAGCGTTGTCACTGTGGTAGGTCAGCTTGATGGGCTTGCGGAGATCCAGGCTGAAAATACCCAGCAGGGACTTACCGTCCACGATGTAGCGGCCGGATTCCAGATCCACGTCGCCGTTGTAGGCCACCAAAGTGTTGACCAGGGTGTAAACGTCGTTGATTTCGCTCAGTTTAATGTAGAAAGACTTCATGCTTTCCTCCTTTCTGTCGGGATCCTCCCGACGAACCGACTTCGCCAAGGTCGGGGAGTCCGTCCCCCACCGTCGGTTGATTTCTTCTTGTTTTGGACAATACCATTATACACCGTTTTTGTCAATCTTACAAGCGGTAAAACCGCCAAAGTTTTTTTAACGCGAAGAAATGTTTTGGGCATATGTAACAAAAACAAAATTGGATTATTGTGCAACATTGCGTGCCGTTGCGCGGCTCAGGGTGGAAATCCACTGAAAACGAGGAGTTTTCCACACCCCTTTGTGTGGAAAAGTGGGAAACTCCTTGTGTGACTTCGCTTTTTCGGCTTTTTTCGGCAGACTGCTCTGTGGAAAACCTCAAAACGGATTTGTCGGCAGGGAAACACGATTGCGTGTCGGCGCACCAAACGAAGGGTGAGTGCATACGCTGTGCATGAGACCATCCGAAAGGCAGGTATTCGAAATGAAGATCGTTTTGCTCCGTTCTCCCGGAATTCTGGCCCCGATTTTGCGGCGTGTGTTCAAAATTCCCAAAGAAAAGCGTCACGGACGGTGACAGACATCCACTCCTGAGCCTCGCAGGCGCTGCGGGGCTTTTTGATTGTCTATGGGAAGCTCCGCGCTTTGCGCATTGGAAAAAAATTCATGCGTTACAGGCAAAAAAACGCCCTTTTTGTGAAAAAAGCAGTTTTTTTGTCATAACAAATTCACGAATTTGTAAAATATCCAACTGGATATTTTGAAACGATTGTATTATAATATACTGTATATTGCCATAGCCCCGGCATCATGCTTGCCGAGGCGGCTTTGGTTTTATCCGAATGCCGCGCATATCATCCGAAAAACCTCGGATCTTGGCGGTATTCCAGCAATCAACGAAATGAGGATAAATGCATGACCAACGTAAAACCCACTGCGGCGCAGATCAAGGAAAATCTGGATATCAAGCTTGCCAGATACTTCGGCTGTACCGCCGCCGAGGCCTCCAAGGATCAGATGTATAAGGCCACGGCAATGACCGTCCGTGATATACTTGCCGAAAAGCGCGGTGCATTCAAGAAGAAGGTCAATCAGACCGGCTCGAAGCGCGTTTACTATATGTGTATGGAATTTCTTCTGGGGCGTTCCCTGAAGACCAATCTCTGCAACCTTGGTTTGGACGAAGAATACAAGAAAGCACTTTCCAACATGGGCTTTGAGCTGGATGAGCTTTACACCTGCGAGCCCGATGCGGGTCTCGGTAACGGTGGCCTTGGTCGTCTTGCCGCCTGCTTTATGGACTCTCTTTCTTCGCTGGACTATCCCGCGACGGGCTTTTCTCTGTGCTACGAATACGGTCTTTTCAAGCAGATGATCGTTGACGGCATTCAGGTAGAGCTTCCCGACGTATGGCTCCCCGGCGGCGAGGTCTGGCTGGTGCCCAGAACCGACCGTACCTTTAAGGTTCGCTTCGGCGGCCGTGTCCGCGAAGAGTGGAAGCCCTCGGGTCACTGTGAGATCATTTATGAGGACGCCGAGGAGATCGAGGCTGTGCCTTACGATATGATGATCTCCGGC
Organism: Clostridia bacterium; assembly: GCA_017621695.1. Lineage (GTDB taxonomy): Bacteria > Bacillota > Clostridia > Oscillospirales > CAG-272 > CAMEON01. The sequence goes on along the minus strand of JAGASP010000016.1, from coordinate 10,817 downwards.
GCGGATTCTCAGGCCGTGAGCCAGCTCCGCCTGTGGCGCGCCCGCGACATTCAGAATTTCAATATGGGTCTCTTTACCCAGGGACAGTATGCCCGCGCCCAGGAAGAGGCAACCAACGCCGCTGCCATCACCAAGGTGCTGTATCCCTCGGATAACCACACCGAAGGTAAGCTGCTCCGTCTGACCCAGCAGTACTTCCTGTGCTCTGCATCGGTGCAGTCCATCATCCGCGACCACATGGCGGTGTACGGAACGCTGGATAATCTGCCCGAAAAGGTGGCCATCCACCTCAACGATACCCACCCGACCCTCTGCATCCCCGAGCTCATGCGTGTTCTGGTGGACGATTACTTCTATTCTTGGGACGTGGCATGGCACATGGTCACCCGCATCTGCTCTTACACCAACCATACCGTTCTTCCCGAAGCGCTGGAGACCTGGAACGAGGATCTGTTCCGCTTGAAGCTTCCCAGAATCCATGCCATCATCAAGGAGATCAACGAGCGCTTCTGCCGCGAGGCATGGCAGTCCTTCCCCGGCAACTGGCAGAGAATTTCGGCTATGAGCGTGATCGGCTACGGTCAGGTGCGCATGGCCAATCTCGCCGTGATCGGCTCTCACTCGGTCAACGGTGTTTCCAAGCTGCACTCCAACATCCTGAAGGATACCGTATTTAAGGATTTCTTCCGTCTCTATCCCGAGAGATTTGACAACGTGACCAACGGTATCGCACACCGCCGTTGGCTGTGCTACTCCAACCCCGAGCTTGCCAAGCTGTTGGACGAAACCATCGGTACGGGCTACCGCCACAACCCTGTGGAGCTTGCCGATTTCGCCAAGTTTGCGGATAACGCCGAGGTTCTGGAGCGCTTCCGTAACATCAAACACAACAATAAGATCGCCTTTGCCAACCATCTCTACCGCAAGTCGGGACAGAAGCTGAATACCCACGCGGTGTTTGACGTACAGATCAAGCGTCTGCATGAGTATAAGCGTCAGCTTCTCAATGCCCTCAACATCATTGGCGTTTTCCTTGATCTGCGTGACAATCCCAACCTGGACATCACGCCCCAGACATATATCTTCGGTGCCAAGGCCGCTCCCGGCTATCAGATGGCCAAGCGCATCATCCAGCTCCTTTGCATGATCAGCAAGGAGATCGAGCGCCATCCTGCCATCCGCGAGAAGCTGAATCTCGTGTTCCTTGAAAATTACGACGTCAGTACTGCCGAGGCGCTGATCCCCTCTGCCGATATTTCCGAGCAGATCTCTCTGGCCGGTAAGGAAGCCAGCGGCACGGGCTGCATGAAGCTCATGATGAACGGTGCGCTGACCATCGGTACGTTGGACGGTGCCAACGTGGAGATGCTGGCCGCCGCAGGAGAGGAGAATATGTTCATCTTCGGCCTGACCAGCACCGAGGTGGATGAGCTGTGGCTCCGCGGCTACCGTTCCACCGAGTTCTATGCCAACAACGAGCGCCTGATCCGCATCGTCAACGCCCTGTCCGTGGGCTTTGGCGGCGAGTCCTTTGCCGATATCGCCACCTACCTTCTGGGCGGTCACGGCATCGCCGATCCCTATATGTGCATGGCTGACTTTGAGTCCTACCGCCTGACCCACGACCGCGCCATCAAGGCCTACGCCGACCGTCAGAGCTGGACCCGTATGGCACTCCTGAATACCGCCGCTTCCGGACATTTCGCTGCCGACCGATCCATTCGCGAGTACGCCGACAGATTCTGGAATATCAAGCCCGTGAAGTAAGTGTTACCTCTAAAAATTATTGGGGAGTACGATGGGGGAACTTTTGAAAAAAGTTCCCCCCAAACCCCTTCAAAAGCTTTAAAAAAGGGATAGAGATGCCCGAATGATGATCTGAGATCGTTCGTTTTGATGACAGCGTCGTTCACGGATCGGCCTCTTCCCGAATAAGTTCACTTTCCCGAAAGGAGCATCCCATGCTTCCTAAAATACGCTATGACGACACGGATATCTCCCGTGTCAAATTTTATAAATACGACACCGACGGCCACGAGCTGACTGCGCTCGGTGCTTTCCCCAAAGGGATGACCTTGCGCTTTTTTGTTACCTGTCCCCGTCGCTTGGGCGCAACGGCCGTGGTGCTTCGCCTGAACCGTGATGGTGAAGCATACACCGACACGCCGTTTGAATTCGTCGGTACGGATCTTGCAAGCGGTCTTGACAGCTTTGAGCTGACCCTGTCTACCGCGCATCTTTGCGGGGAAAAGCTGTCGGGACTCTTCTACTATGAGCTCCTCTTTGTGCGCGGTGCGGACACCCTGTTTTCAAGCACCGTCAACAACGTGGATTTTACCCTCACGCCGCACAGCGAACATCACTTCCGTCTTTTGGTGCACGAGGCAGACTATACGGTACCCTCGTGGTTTGGCGCAGGAGTCATGTACCACGTCTTTGTGGATCGCTTTTTCTGCGGAGACGGAGACACCGACCTGCAAAAGGGCAGGGGAGAGCGTCCTGCCATTCTCAATCCCGATTGGGCGCACGGCATCCCGCAATATCCCGAATATCCCGGTGCACCCCTTGCAAATAATATGTTTTTCGGCGGCAACCTATGGGGTGTGGCCGAAAAGCTGGACTACCTGGAGGCCTTGGGGGTCAAGGTCATTTACCTCAGCCCCATATTCAAGGCGTATTCCAACCACAAGTACGACACGGGCGACTATCTGACGGTAGACCCCGGTTTTGGCGGCGAGCCTGCGTTCCTCCACCTTCTGAAAAAAGCATCGGAGCGCGGCATCAAGGTGATTCTGGACGGCGTGTTCAACCACACGGGGGACGACAGCATTTATTTCAATCGCTACGGCACCTACGATAGCGTGGGCGCGTATCAATCTGAGGATTCGGAGTATGCCGACTGGTATCATTTCCGCTCCTTCCCGGAGGAATTTGAGTCATGGTGGGGGATTCCCATTCTTCCCAAGCTCAATGCATCCGCCAAGGCTTGCCGCACCTTCTTTACGGGGACGGACGGTGTTTGCGCGAGGTACGTGAGGATGGGCATTGGCGGCTGGCGCTTGGACGTGGCCGACGAGCTGTCCGACCGCTTTCTGGATGAGCTCCGCGTGTCCGTCAAGGGCGCGTCGGAGGGAGAAGCCGTCATCATCGGTGAGGTGTGGGAAAACGCCGCCGACAAGATCGCCTACGGTTACCGCAGACGCTATCTGCAGGGCAAGCAACTCGACAGCGTGATGAATTACCCTGTCCGCAACGGTATTCTGGCCTTTGTTAAGGACGGAAACGCCGATGCGCTGTATCATACCCTGACCGAGCTGTACGCCTCGTATCCGCGTTGCGTGTCGGATGCGCTTATGAATCTTTTGGGCACGCATGATACCGAACGCATCCTGACCGTTTTGGGCTCGCTCCCCGGGGAATTACAACGCCCCAATCACGAGCTGGCGCACGCCTCCCTGTCTCCCGCACGAAAAAAGCAGGCCCTTAAACTGCTCCGCATGGCCGCGACTCTGCAATTTACGGTGTTTGGCATCCCCTCTGTCTATTACGGCGACGAGGTGGGCATGGAGGGCTATCACGATCCCTTCTGTCGTTATCCCTTCCCGTGGCAGGATGTGGAGGGGGAGCGCCCCAACGCGCTTCGCACCGAGCTCTTGGCCTTCTACCGTGCTTTGGGCGAGCTGCGCCAATCTGCGGCCTTCCACGGCGGGGACTTCCGCATCCTCGCGCATAGTCAATCTTACCTTGTCTACGAGCGCGTCTCCCTTGATGGCGGAGAGCGATATATCATTGCCGCCAATCGTGGCGAAGCATCGGTTACCCTGTCGCTTGACACAGAAGTCGAAGCAAAGGTCCTGCTTTCGTCGGGCAAGGCAACGCTTTCCTGTGCGACTTTGACGTTGGGACGGGACAGCGTTTGCGTGATCAAGGCTTGACGGTATATAAAAAACCTACCGATTTAAAATCGGTAGGTTTTTTGTATGGAAATTTGGAAATTACGGTGCTGCCATCACTTCCCACGCGTCACTCAAAAGATAATACCGAATGGGAAAATACCAGCTTCTGTCGAGTTCAAAATCATCGGGAAGGACGTGGATCGAGAGATACCATTGGCCGTCCTCGGTGTAGTCAATTTGCGCGCTCCAAGTCAGCGTGGGAGCTTCGTGGAAGGTAAGCTGCACGGTTGTAAGGAATGGGGAAGAAGAGAAGCCTCCATCCGGTCGTTCCTCGTGGGCTACGCGTTTTCCCGCAAGAATATCCATGAGCTCTTTTACAAGCTCGGGTGGAAGCTCCCGCGTTTGAACGGTGTCCCCTTGCGTGTAGAGCATTTGCGCCGTAACGGGCGTAAAATTTTCGGCGGGATTCAGGGGAGAATCTTTGTGGCGCAGGATGACCGTATCTATATGGAGATCCCCCTTGCCAAAAGCAAAGCGTTGATAGGCCAAAACGTATGCGTGGGGATCTGTATCTTGAATTTTACGGTATGTGATGCGAACGTTGTTTTCTCGTACACTGACACTGCAAGCGGGAACAGCGGTGTCCTCGACGGCTGTAAAGTTGAGCCACGGCACGGTATAGTCCGAGGCGTATACCATGTTTTCGGTCAGCCTGTCAATCTTGCTTTCCCTATAGGCGTATGCGCCGAGCGCCGAACCCACAAGGAGTAGCAGAGAAAGACTGTAGATCGCAACCCGAAGTACGGGATGCACACGGCGAGGGGGAGGCGTTGGTTTCTCTTCATTCGAGGAACATCCGCGGTTGAGCTTGATGATGAACAGGATGATGCCTGCCGTACCGCAAAATATGAGCGTGGCGATCCATACGGATATAAGAGTGTCGCTCGTACCAAATTTTTGTGTGTGCTCTGCGTCGGGGAACATAAAATGAGGGACAACGGTCGTTCCCAACCAATACCAGACCGACAGATAGGCGGCGGTCAAAGGCGGTAACCAGAGCGTGTAATGGGGAAGCACCCTCAGGGCGGCATATCCCAACGCGTGTGCCCCCGTGATGAGGAACAGAGATAAAAACATGGGGCACTCAAAAACGACATTGAGGATGTGCAGCGTTACAAAGGTCGTAACCAGAGAAACTCCGTAAGCAATATGCGCGCGTTTTTCTGAAACCTTCATGATGATCTCCTTTGGGTGGTGCGCATCAAAGGGCCTTGATGAGCAAGATGACGCAATAGGGTCTTTCGGGAACCGTGATCTCCACACCGCTCTCCATCAGCTCGCGCCCGCTCTTTGTCACATCTACCAGTCCGTCAAAGTCGGTGATGTGATATTGGCGGTCGGGATCAAGACCCTTGAGGCAGACGGTGCTGGTCTTGGAGGATGCGCTTTGCTGACAGGCGATAGAGGCAAAGCCCTCACCCTTTTCAGCGTCGTAGAACATACGGCCGTCCCAACGGTCAGCATTGGCTGTCCATTCGGTCAGCATATAGTAGTCGCCGTAAAAGTAATCGCGGATGACGTCGTACTCAGCATAAGCCTTGCGCATGACCTCCCAGTCGGTGTCCTTGTTGAGTGCGCTGGGTACCTTCAAAAGGCAGAAGGGGGCGTAGTTCATGCGGAGCTTGTAGAGATTGACCTGGTAGGATTCATTTTTGAAGTAGGGGAACCAGTTGAACAGGACTTGGGTCATTTTGCCCTTCATGTCATAGTCCTCGTTGTTGCCGTCGAACCAATCGGTGTAATGAAGGGGAACACCGCGCTTCATGGATTCCAGATCGTTGCGTCCGCCGCCCGAGGCGCAGGAGTCAATGAACATACCGTATTTGTCAATGATGGCATCCCACAGCGCCAGATAGCCTTGCACGTATTGGTTTTCGGTCATACCCGTGCGACCCTCGTATTTGGCATCATTTTCCTGCCATGCGGGGGCAGGGTCGTTGTTGAAGTCCTGGCGGTAGCCCGTCGCGCCTGACTGATCGATGACCTTGCAGATCTTTTGGAAGATCCACTCGCGGCATTCGGGATTGCCGAGATCCATCAGGAGTCCGTCGAGGAAGCCGCCGGGCTTTCCAAGCAGCCACTCCTCCTTGAAATCGGGCTGACCCGCGAGAAAGGCAGCCTTGTCAAGACGCATATTCTCGGGCTCAAACCAGAGCAGGTACATGGCGTCGGTATTCTTGGCGTAGCTGCCGATGTCCGAGAGGCCGTCGGGGAATCGGCTGTAATCGATATCCAACGAGCCTGTGGACGTCCACGGTACACTCTCGCCGTTAGCTCCCGTGTACCAGCCAGCGTCCATCCAGATCACGTCGGGATAGATGCCGTTGGCGGCATAGGCCTTGAGCATCAAAAGCTCTTTTTTGGTGGTCATACCCGCCGACATATTGCCGATACCCGCGTAGGTGGGGGTCAGCTCACCGTCGATTTTGCGCATGACGTCGTGGATGTAGTAATGCCGCCAAGCATTGACCTGCTCGTCGGGGGTCAGGCCTTCGTAAGCAACAAAGCCCATCAGCGGTGTGCGGAGGGTCTCTCCGGGGGCGATGTAGGTAGCAACCTGTCCCTGCCCTGTTTGCAGGGTGGTGACCCGGTCTCCCTTGGCGTAATGGAAGTTGCTGTACCACGTGCCGGGCCAGCCGATGGCAATGAAGGTGCCGCCGCCATCGTAAGACAGATTATAATAGGGGAAGGTGCCGTGAGAAGGGCGACCCGAGGTAGATCGATCCTGGTAGCGTGAACGCTTGGCAAGATCATGCTCGTAGGGGGTGTAATTGGCGCCGTTTGCATCCCCCTTGATGCCGCTGATGATGGGATTGGCGCCCTCAATTTTGATGTTGAAGGAGAGATCCGAGATGATCTCTGTATTTTCATGCCCGTCGTTGGTGATGTACACCACGTATTCGTAAGCGCTTTCCTCGGGATATACCGTGGCGATCAGCTTGAACGCTGCGGGAATGCTTGCGTGACGGAAGATGAGTGTGGATCTCACCCCGCGATCTACATCCTCGTAAAGCGCGGACTCCAGCGCGAAATCTTTAAATCCGTTAAATTCGGTCTCGGCGTATTTGAAGTGGAGTGGGAAATTGTCAAGATCCGACATGAGCGCATCGTAAGCCGGAACTGCGCGGGTGGGATCGGCGGGGAAGGGTGTCTCGGGTGCGGTCGTGATATCCTCGACGGAGGAATCTCCCGTTTCACCATCGGTGGGTGCTTCCGATGAAGTTTCAGCATCGGGATCGGTGGTTCCTTGGGGGATATCTGAGGTTGGTATTTCGGTTGCCGCCGAGGTTGTATCGCTCGGCGCGGCGGGTGTATCGCCGCAAGCGGCCATAAGGGTAACGGCGAGGCAAAGCAGAAGAAATGCGAGGGACAGGAAAAGCGGAAATCTCAAGGCTCGTTTCATACGTTTCTCTCCTCTCTTTTTCTGTTTTGGATGCAAACGGCAGCACCGCCGAGCAGCATGAGCAGAAGACTTGCCGAGAGCGTACTGCCGCAACCACCGCTCTCTGCGGGAGATTGGGTGGTGGCTACGGAAGTGCTTTCGGTGGATCCATCCTCCGAAAGAGCTTCGGTTTCGGGGGGCGTGGCAGCTTCTGTGGGAATTTCATCGGAGGGTACAGTGATCACCTCGGTGTTTGTTTCGGACGGGGTCACGGTTTCGGTGTCAACCGCAGGCGAGGTGCTTTCTTCGGTGTCAACCTCGGGCGAGGTGCTTTCTTCGGTGTCAACCTCGGGCGGCATGGGCTCGAAGGTATATTCCGAATAAAGCATACCGTCGGTGATCTCTCCGCTCTTGGAAATGACGGCACCGCCCCACGTGCCCCATGCACCGCTGATGGTAGGTGCACCCGCGACAGCAAGACGGAGGTTTTTTACTCCTGTGATATCGCAATCCATGGGCTTCATGGGCTCTCCGAATCTGATGGGGTCGCTTTCAAACAGCATCTTTCCGTCGCCGAACACGGCAAATTTGATGCAAGCCATAGAGATATCGTGAGGCGTCAAGGTCTCACATACGCCAAAGTAAGCGGCAAATTTGGTAAAGCCGAGCCCATCTATATTGACGTCGATATAGGCTGCGTAATCCCCCGAAACCGCGTGGAAGCCCACACCTTTTTCGAAAAATTTACCGTCGGCGCTGAAAATGATCTCGTTGGCAGTGTTACAATCGCGCCCGACAACGTTGCCTTGATAGGTGGCGTTGTCCTTCCAATAAAGATCGCTGAGATAGGCATAATCCCCGCCGACAAGCTCGGCAGGCTGGGGGGCATCGGTTTTGTTGATGTCGGTCTTGGAGGTATCGCCGCCCGCGGAGGAATCGGAGGGCTCTGCATGGGTCAGACGGATATCTCCCCATACGCCGGCATCGCAGGCATGGCTACCTTCGTTTTTCTGTACAAGGCGGAGTGTCTTGACACCTTCCACCGAGCAGGTCAGAAAATACGGCTCGTCACCCCAGTTGCAGAGCGGAGAGGATGCGAGCAGCTTCCCATCACCGTAAACGTGGAATGAAATGCTCCCCCATTCGATGAAGTAGTTCGCCTCCTTCAAAACGCCCACCGAGGCGGCAAAATAATTCATACCAAGGGAAGAAATGTCAAATTCCGCATAGGCATCCTTGTCGGGAAGGCAGTGAAAGCCAATGCCTTTTTCAAAGGATCTTGAACCGATGGTGATCGGTTCTCCCGAGTGTGCGACATTCCATCCGAATCCGTCGAGGCTGTCGCGGCCGAGGAAAAGATCCTCTCTGTCCCCAAGATAGAGGACATCCTCTGCGGCCGTGACGGAAAGCGAGGGAAGGATGGCCATGCTCAGCATGAGGATCGCGAGAAAGAGCAGCAAAACGCGCGTATGTTTCATGGGGAGTCCTCCTTGTATCATGAGCCCTCTAAAGACGCTCTCTCTGACGAATCTGCAGCACTTTCTTCGGCAAATTTTCGCATAATTCCAAACAAAATGCTCGCCGCTCGTTCAGGGATAGAGCCTTTGAGATGCCTGATGGTCATTTTCATTTTGGGGCTATTGGCTAAGAGAGTTTTTTCGGTGAATGACAGATCAAAAGATGATACGCTCCACCTTGAGGCAGCGAAAGGGCGCTTTGTCCTCTAAGATAAATAGAGCTGCGTGCCCCACGACAGGACCGTCGGCGACCTTGAAGCGTGTGGGCATATGGGTGCGCATTTTGTAGATGATGGCTTCTGCATCGGTACCCAGAATGCCGTTTTGAGGCCCTGTCATGCCGAGATCGGTGATATAACCCGAGCCGTGGGGAAGCACCTGCTCGTCGGCGGTGGTGACGTGGGTGTGGGTTCCGAAGATGACCTGTATACGGCCGTCAAAATAGCGCCCGATGGCCAGTTTTTCGGAGGTCGCTTCCGCGTGAAAGTCCAGCAGGGCAAGATCATACGAGCCTTTCTCCCGTTCCAAAATGCGGTCGATGACGTGAAACGGATTGTCCAGGGCATCCAAAAACGCTGTACCCGAGGCATTGATGCAAAGGATGCGCAGACCGCAGACCGTCTTGACGGTATATCCCATGCCGGGGCAGACAGCGGGATAGTTGGCCGGGCGGATGATCTTGTCGGGGTTGTCGTCGAGGAAAGGACCAAGATCGCGTGCGCCAAACGCATGATTGCCCAACGTCAGAAGGTCAATGCCCGTGTCGAGCAGTGCGGCGGCGTGGCGTGCGTTGAGGCCGTGGATCTCGGATGCATTTTCTCCGTTGCAGACCACAAAATCCGCGCCCAAGTGATCGCGGAGGGGCCAAAGCTTTTTTTCAAGATGGGTGATGCTGACTTCACCGACCACATCTCCGATGGCAAGAATTTTCATAGATGGCTCCGTTCCTTTTTGGGGTATTTTATATGGCAAACGCCTTGTCGATCACCTCGGCTTCGATATCCGCAAGCTTTGCCATGCAAGCGTCGTTGTTCAAAAACGCCGCATCCTCGGGATTGGTATGGAAGCCGTGTTCAATGATAAACGCGCATTTGCAGCCCGAAGCGGCGCTGTGGCGGAGAACACCGTAATAATCCACGCCGGGCTGATCGGGATAAGCGCGGGTCATAGCGCCGCGATTTTCGGTGTCCATGCAGGCGGCGATGGCATCTCCGAAGGCCAAGGCGATGGGGAGATTCTTTTCTTCGTCGGACATAGAATAGTAGACGGATACGCCGCGCACCTTGTTGTAACGGTCGGGAGGCGTTGCAGAGCCGGGAGCATTGGAATGCAGGGAGAGGAAGAGGATGGCGTTGTTATCTCCCGCCAGTCTTCCGCGCTCTTCCAAGGAGGGATCATCCTCGATGGCATTTCTTGTCAGCATGACGGCAAAGCTCTTGGATTCCAGGGCAGACTTGAGAAAGCCTGCAAGGACGAAGTTTCGCGTTCCCTCGTAAACGCCCTCGATGACGGGATAGGGATTGCCGAACTGACCGTGACCTGCGTCTAATATGATGAGTCCTCTTGACATAATTACCTCCATTATGTATAATATAAGTATATTATACATGACTTGACGCATTGTGTCAAGAGAAAAGATAAATTGTTGTTTGCGGGCAGTGCCCGCGGCCATTGCTCGCGTGACACTCTCCGCAAGGAAGGTGCATCACCCGACAAGAGGTTGTTCATGTAAATTGTTGTTTAGCGGGGTAAACCCCACACCTCTCGGGTGTCGGATGACCGATGGGGGTTCAGGGGGCGAAGCCCCCTGAACCCTATGATGATGGCCGGCGGTTTCGGGGGCGGCCTTGAGCGCCCTGAATCAAATAAAAATTGTTTTGCGGAGCAAAACTTCCTTACTCCACAATAAAAAATAAGGTTTTCAAAAGATTTTCCCAACACCAATTTTGTTTTTCAAAAACC
>JAGASP010000015.1 GCA_017621695.1 Clostridia bacterium | reverse complement strand
TGGCCGTAGGGGAGGCCCTGTGTGGCCTCCCGCCAAAAAGATTGTTGACCCACAAGGGTTTTGTCGATGTCGGGACGACGGGCGACCACATAGGGTCGCCCCTACGGGGTTTCGTTAATTCTCCGCTAAACAACAATTTATAAGACCAACCTCGTGCCGGGGGATGCACCTCTGGCAAGAAGAGTGCCACGCGATATTGGCCGCGGGCACTGCCCGCTAAACAACAATTTATTTTAATAGCACACGATTCTAATGGAGGTACCCATGCGAACACTTACCACCGCTGACCTCTCTTCTATGGAGGTCATCAACCTCTGCGACGGCAGCAGACTCGGCTGCCCCGCTTGCTTTGAGCTTGACTGCGATGACGGAAGGATCACGGCACTCCTGCTTCCGCAAAGCAAAAGCTTTTCCCTGCTTGGAAAGGCCGACTACTACCGCATTCCTTGGTGTAACATCCAATGCATCGGTGAAGATACCATACTTGTTAAGCTCACAGCGAGCGAGCTCAACACCTGCTGCTGCAAGCGTCCCAAGGGAATCGGATTTTTCGGATAACAAAAACGCCCGTGAAGAAGCATTACTTCCCCATGGGCGCTTGTTTTGTTTTCGTATCACTTTGTGTTGGCAGTGACCGCCACTTGCGGCTCCTCATACTCCGAGAGCTTCTTTTCTTCCGAATCATCAAAGTCTTTGTTGACTTCATCGGGATCTTTATATGTAGGAACGGCACGCTTCATCGCGCGCTTGATGGCTTTTCCGCTCAAGGTGGACATCGAGCTCTCCACCGCATTTCTGAGCAGCGTCAGCTTTTCTTCCACCTCAGCACGGGTGTAGGGCTTATCATGCTCAATGAAGATCAGGTTGTTTTCGGTTGCCGAAAGTGTCTCGGACTTCATGAGCAGTTCCTCGTAGAGCTTTTCGCCGGGGCGAAGACCGATCTCCACGATGTCGATATCCACATACGGCTTCAGCCCTGAAAGCTTGATCATGTTTTCCGCAAGATCCAGAATGCGCACGGGCTTGCCCATATTCAAAACGAACAACTCGCCGCTTTTGGCCATACTGCCCGCCTGCATCACAAGACGGGAGGCTTCGGGTATAGTCATGAAATAGCGAATGATGCGCTTATCGGTGATGGTCACGGGGCCGCCCTTTTCAATCTGATCTCTGAAAAGTGGGATGACCGATCCGTTGGATCCCAGAACATTTCCGAAACGAACCGCCGAGAAGGATGTCTTGCTGTCCGTGCGGCACTGTACTACCATTTCGCACATCCGCTTGGAGGCACCCATAATGTTTGTAGGATTGACAGCCTTATCGGTAGAGATCAGGATGAACTTTTCAGCACCGTACTTCTCTGCCATATTGGCGGTATTGTAAGTACCCATAACGTTATTTTTGATGGCTTCGCACGCGCTGTGCTCCATAAGAGGCACGTGCTTGTGCGCGGCCGCATGAAAAACGACCTCGGGTCTGTAAGCCTTGAAAATGGCATCCAAACGGTTGACATCTCTGACCGATGCAATTTCCACGGACAAGGGAATATCGTTACCGTATGCTCTCACCAGCTCTTGCTGGATCGCATAGGCGTTATTTTCGTAAATATCCAAAACGATGAGGTGCTTGGGATGGCAACGGATAATCTGTCTGCAAAGCTCACTGCCGATCGAACCGCCGCCGCCCGTCACCAGAACGGTCTTGTTCTCGTAATAAGCATTGGAAGTTGCATCGTTCAGCACCAGCGAATCGCGGAACAAAAGATCTTCGATCCGCAATTCACGCAGCATTCTCTTACGGTTATCTGTCCCCGCATCCTTCAGGGGGAATTCATAGAGCTTGATCTTACAGCCCGTCTGGCTGTAAAAGTTGTATAACTCAGCCGCTTCCTCAGAGGAAAGATTGGTCAGTGCCAAAAAGATTTCCTGCACAGGAAGATCCCGCAAGCGCTCGATAATGCTTTCATCATCACCGTAAACCTTCAATCCGCACACCTTGGCGCCGATCTTTCCCTTATCACGATCGATAAAGCATACGGGACGGTAATGCGATCCCGCCGTATAAATGAGATCCTCAGCCAATTTTGTGCCGACCTGTCCAGCACCTACGATAGCCACACCGATTTTATGAGCATCATATGTCAAGTTTTTGCTTCCGCGCGAATTGCGGTATTGATGCAAAAGCTGATAGGAAAAACGATTGATGAGGGTCCCGAGGTCGAATACGGTGATCACCACAAAGGCTTGGGCAAAGCCGATGTTGACCCGAGCACCGGGGATGATACGCGCAAGCACAAGGGAAAGCGAGCCAAAAATCACGTCTGAGAGGACGATCGCCAGATATGCTCGGACATTGGGGTAACGCCAGACATTGCGGTATACTGAAAAAACTGTTCTTCCTCCCATCAAAAGGCAAAGCATGAGTGCCGCATTGGAAAGATATCTCCATACGGAATAGGTCTTCCATGATGGGGATAGGAAAGACAGCATCACCGCTACCGCATACGCTGCCGCAAAACAGGCAATATCAATCAGAAGAAGCAGCACTTTCCGCTTTCCGAAAGATACACGTTGTTTCTTATTGAGTTCCGATCTGTTCGGAATTTCATTCATAACAAGCTCCGTCCCGCCGCCATCGGCGACGCAATTACTCCATGTAATACCCCTTGTACCGTCAGGTACGCGTGGGCTGTATTCCATTTTAATGTTCAAACAGGCGCAGGGCTTCCGCCTCGGCAGATCAAAGGATCTTAAAAGATTGCTCTTTTTCAGAAAGCAACAAAGCCGGGCTACAGATGCCGTCGGTATACGGCATCGGGTATACATCGCCATTCATCATACAGCGAATCAGGGTTATCAAGCGTTCGGCCGCCGTTTCGGCGTTCCAATGCTCGGTTACCGTACGATAAGCGGACAGACCCAACCGTTCTTGCTCCGCAGGATGATCCAAAAGGTACTTGACTCGCTCATACAGCGCCTCTGTATTTCCCGAGGGGTAAAGATATCCGTTATCGTTCTGACGGAGTAAGATGGGCGCTCCACCGGCCGCATGGCTTGCCACAACCGCACATCCGCTGTTCATGGCTTCATTGAGCACCACGCCCCACCCCTCCTTCTCATCCGAGGTCATGAGGAAGATACCGGCGCGTTCCATATAGTCCCGCACACTTTCCGCATCCACGGCACCCACCATCCGAACCTCCGCTTCCAGTCCCTCCTCGGCAATCCGACCGAGAAGCGCTGCCTCCATGTTGCCGACACCGACAACGGTAAGGCTGAAGCGATACCCTTCTTTTTTGAGACGGGAGGCAACGGTCAAAGCGTCATCGGGATGCTTCCAATCCAACAACCTGCCGCACCACAAAATCGAGGCCTTATCTTTGGCAGAAGCAAGGGATTCTGCAGGATCATAGCGGTATGTATTCGGGAAATAGCCCCAAGTATACGCCCTATGGCGGTAAAGGAAAAAGCGGCGATACTCTTTGGCGGTATACGCACCTGCTGCCAAGAGGTAATTCTGCTTTGCCGTCGCATACGCTTTGTGCCACTTGATGACGCGGGGAATATACTTGTGCCACTCGGGTCCATCCTTCAAGGGACGCTCGGAATAGTGCAGAACGATCTGCTTCCTCCGCGCCGCCGACCGAAGGAATTTTGTGGAAGCCTGACCGAACATCAAGACGTCTGCCGCTTCGAGCCACGCATCACACGTCTCCTTTTGCAAGGCGTAATCATACAGAAAGGGTTCGTCATGCTTTGCCGCGTATCCCAGCGCTAAACGCTCCTCAGGGATCGCTTGGGTCTGGATGAAGGCAAAATTTCCCTCCAACATTTGATACAGCGCATGAGCCAGCGCCGCCTGATGATGGTTATAGAAATTTGTGATGAATACAACCTTCATGCATCCGCTCCTGATTCGGCTTCTTTGCAAGAACCGACAGAAGGCTTACGCCTTCCACTCAATTCTCATTATATTGTAGCATAAATTGTCGAAAAAAGCAATAGCTTTTTTAAAAATACATTTTTTTCCTGTGTTTAAAAATACATTTTTTCCTGTTACTGCCGCAAGCACGTTTCGGGTTGAGTATCGACGGATGTATGTCCCGCCGCACGGCCAACGGCTGTCAGCAGGAAGGACGCAAGCAATAAAAGAGAAATAAATCGGACTGTCATGGTGTATTTCTTTCATAGAAGCTATATTCGAATTGTCTTTGGAAGGTGATTTGCAGCCCTCACAGGTTCAGGAGTGAATGTGCGCATGGGCTACCGTGTAGAAGCCTTGAGAAAAGGCAGTATCCTTGATGGCCAGCCTGATGGGCGTCTCGCCCTCGAACATACCGATGGCGACCTCGTAATCCCCGGTGGGAATATTCCGGCAGTCCAGCTGCAGGCGCAGGGTCTGCTTTTCACCGGGCATCCACTTGCGGTTATCCGCTTCCACAGGGATGACGTAGTCCTTCCCTGCCGTGTCACGAAGGCGGAAGACCAGATCGTATTTGCGGTAGGCCTTGGCCCAGCCACGGTTCTCGATATCCAGGGTGACCACGTTATGGGCAGTGGGGGTGAGGGCGGGCAGGGTCATGCCCGTGAGGAAATACCAGTAGCCCAGGCGGTTGGCGCAGTACTCGGTGAGGTAGTACTCGTTCTTCAGCCAGTCACGGGGGTAGCCGTGGAAGCCCGCGAAGGTGGCGTGACAGCGCTTGAAGGCCTCGATGGCGGTGAGGCCGTCGCGGAAGTGGTCGTTGTGGGCGTGGACGAAACCGTAATGCTCCATTTCAATACAGGTGGGTGCGTTTTTCCAGAGCTTATCGAAGGCCCAGGGGGCGCGGAGGGTATCGTAATCGTTGACCTGGGTGTAGTAGTTACAGCACACCGAATCGTCCTGGACGCCGAAGCCCCGCTCGTAGGCGTAGTCCAGGATCTCCTGGACCTCGGCCTGACCGTGGGCGATGCGGCAGGAGATGTGATCGTCGTTACACAGCACCCAAGTGTCGGGGAAATACTTGGCGTGGAGATCGAAGTGCTTCTTGACCGTGGCGGGGGGGATGATCTCCCCCGTGCCGAAGACTGTATGGCCCTCGCCCCAGGTACCCATGGTGCCGATATCGATGCACTCGATGAGGGGATGGCCGTTGAACTTCTCGCCCAGGGTGTACAAAAGCCGCTCCAGATGGTGGAGGTAGATGGGGTCGGCGTAGTCGGGCTGGATGGCCCCCGTGGGGGTGCGGAAGCCGCGGGCACCCTGCTCGTAGACGTAGGCGGGGGTGGCGTGGTTCATGGCCTTCTCCCCCTCAAAGGAGCAGACGCGGAGGGAGAACTTGTAGCCTCTGGGCGCCCAGAGGTCCATGATCTCGTCCAGGTAGGAAAAGTCGTAGACCCCCTCGGCCTTCTCCACGTCGCCCCAGTCGAAGCGGAGGTAGAGGTGGTTGAGGCCGGGGAAATCAGTCAGATCGTCGTTATGATCGTGGTGGACGCGGTAGTTCTCGCGGCCGTAGCCGTTGTCGATGTAGTGCCAGAACCAGCCCTTGTGGGGGTTCTTCAGGGGGGTCTTATCGTCCATCAGGGGGCGGAGGTCGATGAAGTCCCTGCGGGTGGAGAGGTCGTCAAACATCCCGCACATGGTCTGGGAGCCGTCGGGGGTGGGGGCGGGCATGAGGTTGGGGTATCTCTTGTTTTCCATATTCATACGCTCCTTTCCCATTTAAACGGTTCGGACGGTAGTACGCCCGACGGTGTAGTAGCCCTCGTCGAGGGCGGTCTCCTTGATGGCCAGCTTGACGGGACGCTCCCCCTCAAAGAGGCCGATGGCTACCTCATACTCCCCTGCAGGCACACCTCGGGCATCCACGCGGAGATCCAGGGTGAAGGGGGCGTCGGGAAGCCAATCGCGGTTATCGGCGTCCAGGGGGATCTCGTAGCTTCCCTGCTCGTTTTTGAGGCGGAGTTTGAGGGTAAACGGCCAGTAGGCTCTCGCCCAGCCTCGGTTCTCCATGTCCAGGGTGACGATATTGTAGACCGTATCGGTCAGCTCGGGGATGCAGGCACCCGTGATGAAGTACCAGTAGCCCAGGCGGTTGGCGCAGTACTCGGTAAGGTAGAACTCATTCTCCAGCCACTTGCGGGGGTAGCCGTGGAAGCCCGCGAAGGTGGCGTGGGCGGACTTGTAGGCCTCCATGGCGGTGAGGCCGTCGCGGAAGTAGCTCTCGAATTGGGGCTTGATGTACCAGTAGTGAGCCATCTCGATCACATTGGGACAGTTGTCCGCCAGCTTGTCGAAGGCCCGGGGGGCGCGCATGGTATCGTAGCCGTTCATCTGGAAGTAGTAGTCACAGCAGATGGAATCGTCCTGCACGCCCATACCGCGGGCGGCGGCGTAGTCCAGGACCTCCTGCACCTCTCCCTGTCCGTTGGGGATGCGGCCCACCATGTGGTCGTCGTTGCAGAGGACGAAGGTGTCGGGAAAATACTTGCAGTGGAGGTCGAAGTGCTTCTTGACAACATCCAGGGGGTAGATCACGCCGTCCCCCTCCACGGTGTGTCCCTCGCCCCAGGTGCCGATGGTGCCCACGTCGATCAGCTCGATGCGGGGGTCGCCGTTGTACTTTTCTCCGAGGGCGGCGAGGAAGCTCTCCAGATGGCGGAGGAAGATGGGATCGGCGAAGTCGGGCTGGAGCTTGCCGTTCTCCAGCTCATAGCACCGCGCGCCCTTTTCAAAAACGTAGGCGGGGGTAGCGTAGTTGAGGTTGGGGTCGCCCTCGTAGGTCACCACGCGGAGGGCGAAGGTATAGCCGTAGGCCCCCCACTTGTCCATGATCTCGTCGAGATAGGAGAAGTCGTAGACCCCCTCCTCCTTTTCCACGTCCCCCCAGTCGAAGCGGAGGTAGAGGTGGTTGAGGCCGGGAAAATCCAACACGGGATCGTCCTCGTAGCCGTCGCGGTAGGGGGGGCGGCCGTAGCCGTTGTCGATGAAGTGCCAGAACCAGCCCTTGTGGGGGTTCCTCAGCACCGTCTTATCGTCCACCAGCAGGCGGAGATCCACGAAGTTTTTTCGGGTGATTCTATCGTCGGTCATGAAGCACATGGTCTGGTTTTCCAGACCTCCGGGGACGTCGATGATGTTGGGGAATTGCTTTTCGGTCAGCATACGCTTCTCCTTTCAAGCGGATATTTTATCTGTTATAAATTTCGATCTCCATGAGAGAGAACAAAAATCCGTCTCCGAAGCCCACCTTGTCACGGAGCACCGTGCCTCTGACACGGACGTAACGAGCTGTTATGGTCTCAGTAAATTTCACTTCAATGGTATTGGTGCCGGGGCGGATTTCAGGCAGCTCGCCTGCGTAAACCGTGCGGTAATTGACACCGTCATCCGAAACCTCCACGAAATACACCTTGGGGAAATATTCATCACCGGGACGGGGGTGCATCACGATCTTATCCAACGTATAGGATGCGACCAGATCCACCGCGAGCCATTCCTCACCATTTTCGGTGTTGTGGCGATTCAGTCCCGAGGTCCAGCCGGAATTTGTTTTTCCGTCTACCAGCTTATAGGCATCCCAACCGTTGACATAAGAAGAGACCGATGCGGGGCGCTCCAAGGCCACGTTGGTACCGGCGGGCTCGTTGCCCGTGCCTGCATAGAAGCTGTCATTGTCGGGAGTGGGAACAGAACCGTCGTCGTTGTAAACCTCGATCTCGGCGATCTCAAAGTATTTCCCTGCACTCTTTTGGACGTTGATACGGATATACCTGCCCTCCACAGCTTCAAAGGTAAAGCTGGGAATGGCCTTGTATGCGTCGGTGTAGCCTGTCTTTTCCACGACCTTGATCCAAGCTTCACGATCAGAGGAGATCTCGACGGTGAAATCCGTGGGGAAGGCTTCGCCACGGGAGAATTTGGTACCTGTGGGGTAGACATCCACGCGGTTGATAGAAGTCACGCGGCCAAGATCCACCTCCACAAAGCCTGTGCTCTTGGTAGAACGGTAGCCGAGGGCGGTGGGAATACTGTTATCGCGGATGCCGTCGGTAATGGTATATGCATAGTAGCCGCCGCCGTGAACAGAGGACTCCACAGCGGGAGCTTTGCCTTCGGCGAGGTTTTCGGACTTATCCCAAACCTTATCCACAATGTTGTCGTGCTGACCTACGGCAAGGAGGTAGAATCCGCCGGGCTCAAATGTGAAGGTGAACTTACCCGAGGAGATGTCCAACTCCTCATAGGTACCGCCGTTGAGGTTATACAGATGGGTGATGGCATCGGTCAACTCAAACTCGTAAACCGCTTCTTTTTTGTAGTTCTTGTTGACCAGCATAATATAGTCGCGGCCTGTCTCGCGGTCGGTCATGAGGGAGATGATGACACCGTAGCGAGCCTTGGGCTTGGCATACAGCGGCACGTCTGCGGGATCACAACGGGTCACACCCGTCTCATTTCCGCCCGTATGGTAAACCTCCAGAGCCTCCAGACGGGAAAGCACGGGGCCGACCTTGAGGATCTGGCCGTTGATGGAGGCCACGTCGTCGTAAATATCGGTCTTTTCACCGTAGGGGGAGATGATGGCGTAGTCCTTGGGATCGCAGAAGCCCGTTGTCCACCACGTGAAGTAGGTCATGGATTTGAGGCCGTAAGCAAGCCCCGCCGAGGTATGGTAGCGAATCTCGCCCCCGTTGGTGCGGCGGAAGTTGCCTCCCTCGCCGATGGACTGGATATAGAAGGCGGTATCCACATCGTACTTCAATCCGATCTCGCGGAACAGATTGAGGTTGTAGAACATATCGGGGTCGCCGCCGTTATAGGGGAAAGGATAATGGTCGTAGCAGAGAGTGCCGTAATTTTCCTTCCCTGCCGCGATGATGGTGTCCTCCACGTGGCCGTTGTAGTTCTCAAAGACCCAAGTGGCCCAGTAGGGGAGGAAATTCAATCTGGGGTTGATCCCTGCTTTCATAATGGCGCGGCAGGTGGCGGAATAGACCCAAGGCTCGGCGGGCTCGTCACGGACGTGAATATCCGTGATGATAGGATTCTTCTTCAGCTCGGTCATGTAGTCGATGATCTCCTGCTCACTCATGCGGAGAAGATCCTTCCCGTCCACGCCCACCGAATAGGCCACATTGAGGCCCCGCTCGGCGGCCAGCTTGAGTTGGAGGTCATTGGCTTCCTTGTGGATGGCTCCCTCTCGGTTTGTGATCTCGATGAAGGTTATGTTGGCATCGCGGATCCAATCATACTGCTCGGGGGTGGTATACTGAAAGGGGGGTTCCCAGAAAATACCGATCTCAATGTTATCCCCTCCCTCGGGGAAGACATTGAGGGCAGGATCATCCACAGGAGCGGTGTCCACGGACTCGGTAGGAGCTTCGGTCAGCGCTTCCGAGGAGGCCTCGGTGAGCGTTTCTTCGGGCAAGATCTCGGTTTCCTCGGTGGGAGCCTTGGTTTCTTCAACCGTATCGGTGGGCGTGATTTCGGATTGCGTATCCGACACCGTCACACCGTCCGTGGCTTCTTCTGTGGCTTCGGAAGCACCGTCGCCTCCGCAAGCCGTCATGCCAAAGCATCCGAACAGGCAGAACAATGTAAGCAAAAAGCATAATCTGATAAAGCGGACTGTTTTTTTCATCGTTGTACTCCTTTCATCATAGCCAATACAATTTGCCAATACAATTTTCAACACAACAGGTAAAGCATCAAACCTCGTCTGATCTATACATCCAAAGCGGCAACGGGAACCAGTTTCTTATAAGATCGTTCATGCGTTCACGCTCGGGACTGATGGGGGCAAACAGAATGTTCAGCGCCTCCAGATGGCCAAGCTCCAGATCTGCCTGTACGTCGTCCGATACCGTCTCCACCTTACATTCGCCGCCCTTGACGCTGAGACATAAGCGCTCGTCGCCGGCATAACCGTGAATATGCAGGACAAGCATCCCTTCGGAGACGGTAGCATACGTCATTTTGAGCTTCATAAACGCTTCCAGGATCAGACGGTAGCACAAAACGCTATAGCTCATGGACGCGCTGTAGCTGACGTGCTCCGCGACGGGGTCGATGTCCCTGATATAGCTTGCATCAAAAGCAGACAATCCAACAGAAATGCTGTTTTGCACAAACGCAGAGAAAGAGCGGATCAATGCCATAAAATCTTCATCGCGGGCAGCGCGGATCTCGATGACGGTCGTACCCTGATCTGCAATGCAGTATCCTGCAAGGCGTTCACCGTCCATAAACGCAAGCAAACGGCACTTCCAGGTTCTCGCAATATCCAGATACGCCTCACGGGCACGGGTAGGAACGTAGGCTGCCGTTGCCGCAATCGCCATGATACCGTCGATCAAGGGATCGTTTGCGTCCACGATCTCTTTGATCGTAAACGGCGCGTCCAAGCTTCCGTAGACATGGCGGATATTGTCCCGCGCAACAGAATAGGTGTAGCAGGGGCCTGCCTTGTCATAGGAAAAATACTGATAACGCTGACGGCGGCCGCCCAAGGTAGAGAGCGCGATACCGTCGCGGATCATATCCTCTAAAGCGGCGTTCATGGTAGCCTTCATGTAGCCCTTGCTTCTCGCCTCGGGATGCACGGCAACGTTTCCGATGCCACGGCAAGGAATCCTGATGCCGCAGACCGTGATTTCATGGTCATATGCACCCACCGCAGCCATGAGCTTCCCCTCTTCCGTAACAACGTAATTTTGATCCTGCGGGCGGCGATCCTCGCGGTACAGCTTGGGCAACAAACCTTCAAATTTTTGTTCGGGTGTCGTAAATCCAAACACCATATCGATAAAATCCATGAAATCGGCGTAAGGGATGTGTGAGCCTTTACCGCAATAAATACCTTCGTTCATATTCATATCTCCATTCCGCCGCTATATCGCGGCATATATTATTATAAAAAATCAAGTGGTTTCTTTTGATCGTTCTTTCATATGCGGAAGCTCTACCATACGATTTCCGAAATCATGAGTCCCTGTCCCAAGGGAATCACAATGACAGAGCCCTGTGGGGCTTCTATCACGGTCTCATAGGTCAGATTGACCGTTCCCGTTTCCTTGCCGCTTGCATCCAGAACTTTGGCCGTCACGCCATCCTTGGGAAGAACAAGGGACAAAATCCTTACCTTGCCCGTCTCGGTAACCGTTACCGACAGGCTATGTCCCGCCGCTTTTGCATCCTCGGGGGCAAAGAAGGTCAGCATATGACCGTCCTGCAAGGAAAGCAGATTGGTGCGAGGAACGAAATATTCGTCCAGCGCCAGATGCTCCGATACGGATGCATCGGACACGGCAGAAAACTCGGATACGGTGATCCAGTTGATCTGCGCGGCCTTGACCGTCACACGGAAATAGCGCGCCTTTGCATTGACCTCTGCGGACACCTTGCGTCCCTTCACCTTGCAAAGCACCGTCCAATTTTGTCCGTCTGCGGAGTAGGACAGCTCTCCGTTATAGATATAATCCGCATCGTGTCCTGCCACACCGGACTTGAAGACCACTTCCGCAACGTCGATGAGGGAACCGAGATCCAACTGGATATAATCCCCCACCTCACCTCCGCGGGAAGACCAGAAGAAGGTTCCGTCGATCCCATCGCAAGCAAGCGCGGGCGTATAGCTCTGATATGTAGGCAGGTTGGTGGTCACGGTCGCCATCATCGCGGGAGTGTCGGTGGAGATCACGGCACGCGTCGTATTGACCTCAAAGGTGCGTACCTTCGTCCAGCTGGTGTTGGACTTGTCGGTCTGCTTCATGCGGATATAACGGGCATCTATGTTCAAATTTTCAAGGAATATCTCATCCTTGTATGTTCCCTGCTCGATGAGCTTCCACGTTTTTTTGTCGGTGGAATATTCAAACGCGCCTTTGTAGAGCGCATCGCTACCTCCCACGCCCGTGGCCACATAGATATTTTTCACGGTGATGACCTCTCCGAGATCTACACCGAAGTAGCCCACGCCGTTGTTTGATGCCTGAGACAGGGTACCCGCCGTCCAGAAATAGGTGGAATCGTCTCCGTCTGTCATATACTTGGCTTCATAGTCCTCGTAATGGTTACAGTCGGTGATGGGGGTCGCGGGAGCAAAGGTGATCTCGCTGCCCATGCCGAGGAGGATATTCATTCGCGTCCCCAGCGTGTTGAAAAAGGGAGTCAGGACATAGGTGGAGACCAAACGGGTGTTGGTTTTGAGAGAATTTTCAGCCGTCTTATACTCGCCAAGGAGAGGCAACAGGGTATTCAGATCCTTCCCTGCGGCATAGCCTTCTTCCATTTGGATATAGGAAAGGCCCATGACACCGTAGGCGCGGTATTTGGCGACCCAATCCTTGATCTCCCGGTACATCGCCTGATTCTGACTGTTTGCCATGGCATCCGCGCCTGTCACCATGCCTTCAAAATAGGTTTTGAGGGCGGCGCGAGTTTCGGGTGTATTGCTTGCCTTGAAGGCATCCAGAAGGGCTTTCAGCTCTGTACTGTCGGTATTTTGATTCATGGGGGAGGCGGAGGTCATGCGGATAAATTGCAACAGCGCTTCATGCGCATCCGGCATGAGGGATCTGCAGGCCATCACAAGGGAGGCATCCTTATCATAAGCGTGAGGATTCCAGAGGTAATCGGCCGTGGTAAACAAGGGAACCATGGATGCATATCCCTGATTCATGGGATTGGCCGTAAGACCTGTGATAGACTGGTACAGCGTTGTTTCCAGCCCCTCGCAAGCACCCATGTAGAGGTTGTTGACCAGTACGTCATTGACGGGGTAGTTCCACCAGATAAAGACGTTGCGGTCATACTTGCGGATGATACTGCGAAGAGAGTTGTTCGTGATCGCGGCGGGCACCACACCGGGGCCTGTCCACATGAGTTGAATATCCTTGTCAATGAGGGGGGCGATCTTGTCGGTGTAGCTTGTCAGGAAGGGGTCGGTATACTCGGTGGTGATGGCGATGAGAGGATTGACATCCCCCAGCATTTCCACGAACTTCAGTTGGAAATCGTTGAGGAGCTTGGCATGACCCTCGGCATCCAACGTGGGAATATCGTCAAGGAAGATGGCAAAATCTCTGACACCGAGGTTGTAGATCTGCTCACACTTGATGATGAGCTTTTCGAGATCAGCCTCATATCCCGAACCCAGGTTGATGTCACCGCCGGGAGAGATCGCGTAAATGAATCTGACGTAGTTTTCATTGGCGGCATCAATGAGATCCTTCATGGTCTCCAGCTCCCTGCCCGAGTACAGCACACGCCACTGGGCGCGGTGCTTGGCATCGTCCTTGGGAGCGTAGATGTAGGCGTTCATCTTGTTCTGTCCCATGAAGGCAAATAAGTCTTTTCTGTATTCGTGTGTCCATGCCGTACCGTAAAAGCCCTCGATGACACCGCGATAGCCGTTGCGGGGGGCATCCTTGACCGTAACCAAGGGGCATTTCGTGCCCTCCATGAGCTGCAAAAGGGTCATGAGACCGTAGTACGCGCCTCGCTCACTCTGGGCTTCGAGGAAGACCTCCGCCTCGGTGACCTTAAGAATATAGGCCTCCTCTGCACCGTAAGCAAACTCCCCCGACAGATCCCGAAGGATCACCATCAAGGGCATACCGTCATCGGAGACCGTCACACCCCGGGCGGCGAGAAGCTCGGCAAAGCGTCCGGGATCGGCCGTGATATACAGCTCAGACAGATCTGCGTATCCTTCCTTGCAAGTCATCTCCATAGGCGTGGGATATACTGCCTTGTGGATGGTAGCATCGGGCGTGGTCTCGGTCTCTTGCTCCCCGGAGCTTTCGGCAGGATCAGTCACCGTCTCGGTGTCTTCGGAGGCGGTGGGAGTCTCGGTCGCGGCCGTCATGCTTTCGGTTTCGGTAGGATCGGCGACTTGGGTCATGGATTCCGTCTGAGCCGCGGTATCCGCCGTGGTATCGGGAAGCGGCTCGCCATCCTTGTCTCCGCAAGCGGCGACAGAAAGCAGGAGAAGTCCTGACAACAGCGCAAGCGTAAGTTTTGTTTTCATAGGAAATATCCTTTCTTATGTAGCAAAAAAAGCGCCCCGGGGACGCTTTTTCAGTTTGCGTTAATTGACTCATTTGCTTTGCAGATACGCATCAATCGCCTCAGCGGCGGTTTTGCCCGCGCCCATGGCGAGAATAACGGTAGCCGCACCTGTAACAGCATCGCCACCGGCGTACACACCCTCGCGGGAGGTCAGTCCCGTATCTTCCTCCACGATGATGCCGCCGCGGCTGTTGACGTCCAAGCCCTCAGTGGTAGACTTGATGAGAGGATTGGGGGAGGTACCGATGGACATGATGACGCAGTCCACGTCCAGCACCCACTCGGAATCCGGAACAGCGACGGGAGAACGGCGGCCGCGTTCGTCGGGCTCACCCAGCATCATCTTCTGACACTTGATGCCTGTAACGAAGCCGTTTTTGGGATCACGGCGGTCATCGGGGTTATGGTAACCAAGAATCTCTACGGGATTATTGAGAAGACGGAAGATGATGCCCTCTTCCTCCGCGTGCTCCACTTCCTCTTTTCTGGCGGGCAGCTCCTCCATGGAGCGGCGATAGATAATCGACACTTCCTCGGCACCCAGACGGAGCGCGGTTCTCGCGGCGTCCATGGCCACGTTGCCACCGCCCACCACGGCCACGCGTCTCGCACGGAGAATAGGGGTGGTGGCATCTTCTCTGTAGGCCTTCATGAGGTTAGAGCGGGTCAGAAATTCGTTGGCGGAATAGACACCCTTGAGGGATTCGCCGGGGATGCCCATGAACTTGGGAAGTCCCGCGCCCGAGCCAACGAAAACAGCCTCAAAGCCTTCCTCAAACAGCTCGTCCACGGTCACGGTCTTACCGATGACCACGTTGGTCTCGATGGTCACGCCCATGGCGCGCAAGCCGTCCACCTCTTTTTGCACGATGTGCTTGGGAAGACGGAATTCGGGAATGCCGTACATGAGAACACCACCCGCCACGTGGAGGGCTTCGTACACGGTCACCTCATAGCCGCGAGCGGCCAAAGCCCCCGCGCAGGTCAGTCCCGCAGGACCCGAACCGACGATGGCGACCCTATGGCCGTTCTTTTCGGGCAAAACGGGATGCTCGGTGGAAAAGGTATTATGCCAATCCGCCACGAAACGCTCCAATCGGCCAATGCCCACGGGCTCGCCCTTGATACCGCGGACGCACTTGGATTCACATTGCTTTTCCTGCGGACATACACGGCCGCAGACGGCGGGGAGGCTGGAGGATTTGCGGATGATCTGATAAGCGGCTTCAAAGTCCCCCTCCCTGACCTTCTCAATGAAGGCGGGGATGTGGATGTTCACGGGACAGCCCGTCACACAGGGGGCATTCTTGCAGTTGAGACACCGAGTGGCCTCGTCGAGAGCCTGTGCCTCGGTATAGCCCAGAGCGACCTCATCAAAGTTATGAGCTCTGACGGCGGGATCCTGGGTGGGCATGGGATTTTTCACGGGGGACATATTGGGTTTTGCCATACTAACTCCATTACGCCGCTTGGCGGCGTTGCAAATACATTAAAATTCGACTGTGTCGCTTTTGCGACAAAATGGGTGGGGCCCCATTTTAAGGAGAATTGGGCGTGAAACAGTGAGCTTCGGTTTCAGATCACTGAACTTTCACGCTACTCTACCTCCTTCTTAAAGAGATTGCAGGAGGCGTCGCGCGCATGGCGCTCAAAATCGGCATACATGGTACTGCGGGACATAGCCTCGTCGAAATCCACCTCAAAGCCGTCAAACTCGGGGCCGTCGACGCAGGCGAACACGGTCTTGCCACCCACAGTGAGGCGACAACCGCCGCACATCCCCGTGCCGTCCACCATGACGGGGTTCATGGACACCACGGTGGGAACGCCGTAGGGCTTGGTGGTTGCCACCACGAATTTCATCATGATGAGGGGGCCGATGGTGATAACACGGTCGTAGCACTCCCCTGCCTCAATGGCTTCCTTGAGGGGGACAGTGACCACGCCCTGACGGCCGTAAGAGCCGTCGTCGGTCATGATCGTGAGCCGATCGGAGCAGGCCTTGAATTCGTCCTCCAGGATCAGAAGATCCTTGCCGCGGAAGCCGATGATGCTGTGCACCTCACAGCCTGCATCGTGCAGAGCTTGGGCTACAGGGAGTGCGATGGCACAACCTACACCGCCACCTACCACGCAGACCTTTTTGAGGCCTTCAATCTCGGTAGCCTTGCCGAGTGGGCCGACAAAGTCCTGCAGATATTCGCCCTCGTTTTTACGGGCAAGCGCGTCGGTCGTTGCGCCGACGGTCTGGAAAATGATGCGGACAGTGCCCTCAGCAGGGTTTGTTCCTGCCACGGTCAAAGGAATTCTTTCCCCGTTCTCGTCCACACGAAGGATGATAAACTGGCCTGCCTTGGCCTTATTTGCAACACGGGGAGCCAGAATATCCATTCTGACTACCGTGGGATTCAAAACTGCTTTGCGAATGATTTGATACATGATGGCTTCCTCTCCTGAGGGAAAATTGGATGCACGGCGCAGAGCCGTCTATAAATATAAAATATTTAATTTATTATAACACAACCCTGCCGCAAAATCAAGGGGTTTTGTGTGTTTTATGTGCCGGCTTGCAATAAAAGCAACACAAAATAATGGCAAAACAGCCCCTTGCATCCAATCTGCAAGGGGCTGTAAACATTCAGTTGGTCGTTGCGCTCTCCACGAGTCGCTCTGCGCCGTATCTTTCACGGAGCTTGGGCTTTTCGATCTTGCCCGTGGGGTTGCGAGGCACGTCGGCAAAGATGATTTTTCTGGGGCGTTTATAGCGGGGCAGCTCCGCACAGAATTCCATGATCTCTGCCTCGGTACAAGCCATGCCCTCCTTGACCTGGATGATGGCGGCAGCGATCTCGCCCAGTCTGTCATGCGGCAGACCGATGACCGCAACGTCGCTGATCTTCTCATAGGCACGGAGGAAATCCTCGATCTGGACGGGATAGAGATTTTCACCGCCCGTGATGATGACATCCTTCTTACGGTCAACAAGGTAGATGAATCCGTCCTCATCCATGCGCGCCATATCACCCGTGAGCAACCAACCGTCATCGGTGAGAATCTCGGCCGTGGCTTCGGGATTCTTGTAGTAGCACTTCATGACACCGTCGCCCTTGACTGCCAGCTCACCCACATCACCCTGCGCGACGGGATTGCGATGCTCGTCCAGAATCCTGCACTCCCAACCAAAGCCGGGGACACCGATGGCGCCTACCTTGTGGATATTTTCCACGCCGAGATGTACGCAGCCGGGACCGATGGATTCCGAAAGACCGTAGTTGGTATCGTAATCCTGACCGGGGAATTTCTCCTGCCAACGCTTGACAAGCGAAGGAGGCACAGGCTGTGCGCCGATGTGCATGAGGCGGAGCTGAGACAGGCGGTATTCGCTGAGGCTGATCTCACCTCTGTCAACGGCATCCAGAATATCCTGCGCCCACGGCACGAGGAGCCATACAATGGTCGCGCGCTCCTCGGAGATGGATTGCAGGATCCATTCGGGGCTGACACCGCGCAGAAGAACTGCTTTGCTACAGGATACAAGAGAACCGAACCAGTGCATTTTGGCACCCGTATGGTACAGAGGCGGAATGCAGAGGAAAACGTCATCGTGCTTCTGACCGTGATGTGCGTGTTCCGTGCGGGCGGCAGTCATGAGCGCCTTGTGGCGGTGCAAAATCGCCTTGGGGAAGCCCGTTGTACCCGAGGAGAAATAGATTGCTGCATCATCCTCATCACACAGCTCCACAGGGGGGCAGGTCGAAGAGCAGTAATGGATCATGCGGGAGAAGTTCGACGCGTAATCAGGCGTATCCTCCTCGTTTCCGACGTAGAAAAAGTCGGTAATACATCCGAGCTCGGGCAGGATCGCATCCACACGGCTGATAAATTCGGGACCAAAGACAAGAATACGGGTATCCGACAGATCCACGCAGTATTTGATCTCATCCGACGCATAGCGGTAGTTCATGGGCACAACGATCGCGCCCGCCTTGAGAATGCCGAAATATGCGGGCAACCACTCAAGGCAGTTCATGAGCAGAATCGCCACCTTATCCCCGCGCTTGACACCGCGTGAAAGCAGCAAATTGGCAAAACGGTTGGCGCGGCGGTCAAAATCCAGCCACGTCATGTCTCGGCGATAGCAGGCGTCAGCAGAGGACTCAATGAGGTTATATTCTCTCCAAGTCACCCCCTTATCGGGTTGCTTGTCGGGATTGATCTCCACGAGGCAAACCTCGTCGGGATGAAGTCTTGCATTTTTTTCCAAAAATTCTGTGATGGGCATGGTCAGATCCTCTTTTCATGATGTAGGTGGAAACAAAAAATCCCCTGCGTCCGTACAGGACAACAGAGGACGCCAATCGGCGCGGTACCACCTCGGTTTGCCGTATGCGAAACACGCTTTGCGCAAACGGCCTTACGGGGACAAAGCTCCCCTCGCGCTACAACGGGCGCACCCGTGACAGCCTACCGGGAGAGACTCCTTTGGGTGTCAAGCTCGCGGAAGGTATTGGGCTGTCTGCTTCGGGTGGCTTGCACCGACCGCCACCTCTCTGTACCCACGGGACAGCTTACTTGTTTCCGCTCAAACGCTTTTTCATAATACGACGATTATAGCACAGTTTTTCCGTGTTGTCAAGGGATTTGCAAGGATTTCTGAAAAATCTCCCGCAAAATCCCTCAAAAAACAACGGCACACGCTCAGAGCTTTTTGTCGAACAGCGCACGTCTTGCAGTCGACTTGCGCATCATTTCCCGAAGCCCCTCGGTATCGTCCAGCTCCAGCATGGAGCGCATACGGTTCAGCTCACCCTCAAACACCGTCATCTGGTGCAAAAGAGCGTATTTATTGAGCTTGAAGAGCTCACTCCACATCTCGTCGTTGAGGCGTGCGATACGGGTCAGATCACGGAAGGAGTCACCCGTGTATTCCTCCAGACGGTTGGTGTGTTCACCGCCCGAGGGGGTGCAGGTCATGAGCGCCACAGCGATACAGTGGGTGAGCTGGGAAACAAAAGCGATGATCTCATCATGCTCCTTGGGCGCAAGACGGGAAATACGGGCAAAGCCCAGGGTGCGTCCCAGATCCTCGCAAAGCGCAATGGCCTCGGGGGTATTCCTCCCCGAGGGGGTCACAACGTAGTTCGCTCCCTTGAAAATACTTGCATCGGCATTTCTCACACCGCTGCACTCACGGCCTGCCATGGGGTGAGCCGCGATAAACTCCACGTCGGGACGAAGCATGGATTGGATCTCATCCACGATGCAGGATTTGACGCCCGTCACGTCGGTCAGGATCGCTCCTGGCTTGAAAAGCTGTTGGTTTTCCCTGACCCAATTTTTAAACACGTGGGGATAGAGCGCAAAGATCACAATATCCGCCGCCCCTACCAGCTCGGCATCCACAAAGGCTGCGCCCCGGGAGATCATGCCTCTTTCAACAGCATAATCAATATCCTCCTGCGAGAGTGTGATGGCGGTGACATGATATCCGGCGGAGGTCAGGGCTTCGGCGTAGCTACCGCCCAAAAGTCCAAGACCAACAATAAGAATCTGATGGTTTTTCTGAAGCTTCATGGGTACCTCTCAAGATTCGGCAACGGCGATATCCGCGCCGAGGGAAACAAGTAAATCAAAATAATCGGGCAAGCTTTTGCTGACAGCCTCAGCACCGCAAAAGGTACCTCCTGTCACAGTCAAAAGCGTGCAAAGCGCCATGACGATGCGGTGATCGTTGTGACCGAAAAGCATGGCTTCGGGTGCGTGGAAATCCGTGGGCTCCACTCGGACGCTATCCTCTCCGACGGTCACCGAAACACCGAACTTGGCAAGCTCCTCGGCCATGGCCGCGGCACGGTCGCTCTCCTTGATGCGAAGGCGGCGGGTGCCTGTGAAGGTCGCGCCGTGCTTGGCGGAAGCCACCGCCATGAGAATGGGGCCAAGATCGGGACAGTCGCTGATATCCACCTTCGGGCATCCGCGCTCCAGCAAGGGATATACATCACGGTAAACGCGGTCTCCCTGCAAGCTGTCCTCGCGAAGTCCCGTAACGGTCACGCCGTGACCGAGCAGAGAAAGCGCATCGAAAAATGCGGTGTTGGAGTAGTCCCCTTCCACGGTAGCATCGGTCGCCTTATATCGCTGTCCTCCGGGGATGCGGAGGGTAAGCGCGTCCAACCATTCGGCTTGAATCCCGTACATGGAAAGCGCCGAAAGGGTCAGATCCAGATACGGGCGGCTTTCGAGCGGTGGAAGAATGGACAGAATGCTGTCCTCGCGGCAAAGC
Source organism: Clostridia bacterium (assembly GCA_017621695.1). Classification (GTDB taxonomy): domain Bacteria; phylum Bacillota; class Clostridia; order Oscillospirales; family CAG-272; genus CAMEON01. The sequence continues at coordinate 3,669 of JAGASP010000015.1, read as the reverse complement.
GGCAGGGCAAACAGAAGCCCCGTGATAAACTGACTGCTCACGTCCCCGCGCAGTGTATAGCTTCCACCGCGCAGAGGGCCCCGAAGTGTCAGCTGCGGCAGAGATTTGTCAAGCACAAAGGTGAGCCCCGAATCTCGGCACAGCTCGGCATATACGTCCAAAGGGCGTTCAAACAGGCGGGGCGAGCCTGTCAGGGTCACAGGATGCTCCGAAAGCAAGCAAATGGGGATAAAAAAGCGCAAGGTGCTGCCGCATTCACGGCAATTCAGCGGAAAAGACGGAGCCGCAAGGCAAGGATTCGCACCGCGCACCTCCACCGTCGTATACTCAGCAAGACGTCTGCAAAAAGCTCCCAAGCCTTCGAGAAGCGCCATGGTCGCCTTCATATCCTCCGAATGAGAAATTCCCTTGACACGGCTGTCACCGTCGGCAAGTCCTGCGCAAATGAGCATCCGATGTCCCATGCTTTTGGACGGAGGGGCTTGGATCACACCGGAAAGCCGTGAGGGATGAAACGTAACGGTCATGGATCATGCGCCCCCTTTGATATGCGCGCAAAGGAAATCCATAGCCTCCGGGTAACCGTCTGTGCCGTGTCCCGTAATGGTTTTAAGAGCAGCCAGGCGGATATAACTGATCTGTCTGAAATCCTCCCGCTCCTCCACCTTGGAGATATGCACCTCCACAAGGGGCAGAGACACCGACTTGGCGGCATCCAGAATCGCAATACTGGTATGGGTATACGCGCCGGGATTGATGACGATACCGTCACAGGTCCCGTAGGCGGATTGGATAAAATCCACAAGATCTCCCTCGTGGTTGGATTGCAGGCAAATCACCTCCACACCGATGGACTCGGCGTGGCGTTCAATTTTGGCAATCAGGTCAGCGTAGGTTTCCCTGCCGTAGTGGTCAGGCTCACGGATACCCAACAGATTGAGGTTGGGGCCGTTGATAATCATAAGCTTCATGCGAAAAAGTCCTCTCGGATGGTATTGACGGTGCGCTCCACCGTTTCGTTGTTTTTGATCTCCTTGTCACAGGTGGAAAGATAGCGGTCATACCGCTCCTCAAAGCGGCGCTTGATCGCCTCGACGGTAGAAGCGATGGGTCTGTCGGCGGTAGGGATCAGTTGCTCCAGAGGGCGATTGAGGAAATACACGCGTCCCGTCCGCTTGAGGGCACGGACGTTTTCATCCCGCAGAATGGCACCGCCGCCCGTGGCAATGACCGCGCCCGTGTGGGTGTTGGCCATGTCCCTGACGGCCTGTGTTTCCAGATCGCGGAAGCCTGCCTCCCCCAGCTCGGAAAAGATATCGGTAATGGGCTTCCCTGCCCGCTCCACGATCACCGCATCGGTGTCGATAAACGGGCGACCCAGCATTTCGGCAAGTGCTTTTCCCACGGTGGTTTTCCCCGAGGACGGCATACCTGTCAGAACAATATTTTCTTTATCTGACAATATCTTTTTAAAGACGCGCTCGGTCTCCCGATCCATCTCTGTCTCGTCGGAGAAGGCCTCCTTCACACGGCCGAGGAAAATACGGCAAGCCATGACCGCCTGCGCCACAAGCATATAAAGTCCGCCCTCCGCAGGGATGCCGTGATCCAACGCATCCTGCACCAAATTGGTACGCAGGGGGTTATAGACCGCGTCCACCACACCTATAAGACGGGGGAATCGGGTGATATCGATGGGAGTCCCCTTGATGTGCTCCGCACCGTCGGCATAGGGGTACATTCCGCAGGGAGTACAGTTGATGATGATGCCCGCGTCGCTGTGCTCCTCATAGGCCATTTCGTAAGAAATATATTCGTCGGTCGCCCAACGCTCGACGACCAAGACATCCGAGGCACCCTGCGCCTTGGCAACCGCGATTGCCGTATGCGCAGCACCTCCCGTTCCCAAAACCAACACTTTTTGATTCTTAAGGGATATGCCGATGCGGCGAATGAGGGCGGTCATACCGTAAAAATCGGTATTGTAGCCATATAGCTTTCCTTCCTTGTTGACCACGGTATTCACCGCGCCGATCATGCGGGCGTGCTCGTGTATTTCATACAGGAAAGGCATGACCGTTTGCTTATAAGGAATGGTCACGTTGATCGCTTTGAAGGCAGGATGCTGCATAAAATCAGCTACAGCGTCCGGCGTCAATTCACAAATTTCATAGGTATAGTCAGCACACATTTCATGGATTTCTTTCGAAAAGCTGTGTGATAGATGTTCACCAATCAAACCGTAATTCATATGATGATTTCCTTTCTTATAGGAACATGGGGGTACCGAGGAAAACTTTTGAAAAAGCTCCCCTTGATCCCTCAAGGCTTAAAAAACATAACATTTTTTGACGGGAGAGCAAACACCCGGCAGGAGAAATCTTTCAGCCCATCAACCAATCCGTACCGTATTTGGTCGCCAGCAGATCGCACAGGGCAAGCGCGACAGCGCTGTCCACCACCACGCGGGCACGGTGGATGATGGCGGGGTCATGACGGCCGTGGATCACAAGAGGGCTGTTCTCGCATTTGCCAAAGTCCACCGTCTCCTGCTCCTTATAGATGGAGGGAGTGGGCTTGACAGCGCAACGGATCAAGAGGGGCATACCATTGGTAATACCGCCCAGTATACCGCCGCAGTTGTTGGTAGAAGTGACGATCTTTCCGTTTTCAACGCGGAAAGGATCATTGGATTTACTTCCCTTTTGATGCGCCAAGGCAAAGCCTGCGCCAAATTCTACACCCTTGATGGCGGGAATGCCGAACAGGATATGCGCAAGCACGCCTTCCACGGTATCAAACCAAGGTTCGCCGACACCTGCGGGCAACCCCAAAACGGCAGTTTCCAAAACGCCGCCCACGCTGTCGCCTTCCATTTTGGCGGCAGTGATCGCGGCTTTCATCTCTTCTTCCGCAGCGGGATCAAGAACGGCGAAATCCTTTTCATTGAGGGTAGACAGATCGGCCGTCAGATCCTCAAAGGCGCGGTCACGGATGCCGGCACAAGCGGCGATATGCGTCCCCACCGTAATGCCCTTGCCCTTGAGCGCCGTCAGCGCTACAGCACCGGCGGCTACCAATCCTGCAGTAATGCGACCCGAAAAATGGCCGCCGCCTCTGGGATCCTGGAAACCGCAGTATTTCATTTCCGCCGTATAATCGGCGTGCCCGGGACGGGCGATATATCGCATAGCGGAATAATCCTTGCTTCGGGTGTTGGTGTTTTCAATGAGGAACGTGATGGGTGTTCCCGTAGTCTTTCCCTCAAATACGCCGCTGACAATGCGCACGTGATCAGGCTCGGCACGCGCGGTAGACAGCATAACATTGGCCGAGCGGCGGAGATTCATCTGGTGGGCAATGTATGCCTCGTCCACAGGAATACCGGGTGCCATGCCGTCCAGCACAGCACCGATCATCTCACCGTGGCTCTCACCAAAAAGGGTGACGGATATGTTGTTACCAAATGTGTTTTTCATGGTGGTTCTCCAGGATGTTGATTTGTAGATTGGGTAAATTGTTGTTTAGTGTAGTAAGCTCGCGCCGCAAGGCGCATATCGAGCCGCCTTGCGGCATATCGAACCGCGAAGGTCATGCCGAGCGGTATATCGAGCATCTCGGGAGAAACCGAGATGCATATCGATGAAAAAACTTGAGTCGATATACGCC
>JAGASP010000014.1 GCA_017621695.1 Clostridia bacterium | reverse complement strand
TGTGGCCTCCCGCCAAAAAGATTGTTGACCCACAAGGGTTTTGTCGATGTCGGGACGACGGGCGACCACATAGGGTCGCCCCTACGGGTTTTCGTTAATCCTCCGCTAAACAACAATTTACCGTTGCACTTCCCATCGGGTGATGAACATGGACGTGAAGAGTGTCACGCGTGCGTTGCCGCCGCACTGCGGCAAACAACAATTTACTTCATTAATCTCTGTAAAACCTCCACCAATTCCTCGGCGGTCTCGGTTTTGCCCTTTTGCAGATCCTGTGTCACACAGGTGCGGATATGCGTACTCAAAAGCTCCTTGTTGAATGCATTCAGTGCCGCGGTTACGGCAGCTACCTGCGTGATGATATCTACGCAATATGCGTTCTTTTCTACCATACCCCTGATGCCGCGCACCTGTCCTTCAATGCGGCTCAGTCGGTTCAAGAGTGCTTTCAGTTCTTCCTCGCTTCTCTCTTTGGTGCGGATACAGGGGCAATTTTTTTCTGCATCTATGCTTACATGGTCTTGAGTGCCCGACATGGCGTATCTCCTTTACCTTCCGTTTTGTCATTTTCTATTATATACCCCCGAGGGGTATTTGTCAATAGAAATTTTTGTTGCTCGCTTGAAAGTTGTAAAAAAGTTGGTTTTTTTGCCCAAAAAGCTTTTTGATTTGTTGGGGGGAATGCCGAAAATCAGGAAATCGCAGGTGTCGGATTGACACTCGGGGCAAAATTTGGTATAATCATAGCAGTAATTCTCCCGCAAGGGAGATTTGCAAAAAAACATCTCTGTAAGAGAGGAGAAACAACATGAAAAAATTGATTGCGCTTGTAGCCGCGCTGGCTATGATTGCAACCTTGTTCGTCATGCCTGCCTCGGCGGCTGTCGACGGTATGATCAACGAGGGTGGCCACTGGGCTGTCAACTCCCCCAAGCATGACGAAATCATCTCCGGAAAAGCGGGAGAGGAAACCACCTTCTGGGAAGTTCCGTGGCTGAGAGCTACCCCTACCCTGGACGGTAAGATCGGTAAGGGTGAGTACCTGCCTTTTGAAATGTACGAGGATTATTTGGCCTACATGGCTGTTGCTACCGGCAACACCGAGGAAGACTTTGCCGAATTTTATGAGCTGACCAGATATGGCTTCTTTGACGCTTACTGGGGCTGGGACGGTGTCTATATGTACATCGCCTTTGAGGTCGATACTGTCAACGGTCACACCTGTACCCCCGAGGTTTTGGGCGGCAATTCCTATCTGTATGCATACAATATGCTGCAGGTCGGTATCGCGCCCACAGACAGCACCGGCCGCGGCCAGAATAACAGCTATGTTGAACTGGGCTACGGTGTGCACAGCGAAACCGGCGAGTCTCTGGCTCACTCCTGGATGGGTCCCTACAGACCCGAGAGCAACACCGACTTCGTGGGCTCCTACGATAAGATAAACCAGAAGGTCGTTTACGAGGTTCGTATTCACCTCCAGAGCGCTTTGGGTCTGAAGGATAGTGTCGTTGAGAACGGTGACCAGATCAACTACGCATGGCTCTTGTCTGTCAACGGCGAGGAAACCTCTGTTGACAACTACTGGCAGGTCGGCTTCTGCCACGGTATCGGCGGCCAGTATTCCCATAAAATGACCGAGTACTTTGCCCGCATCACCTTTACGGGCAAGCCTGATGACGTTGAAATCAAGCCTGAGGAGATCCCCGGTGTCAGCGAGGAAGACCTGGAATACGATCTGCAGGAATTCGTGGATATGTCCAACGAGAAGGTCGTAAACAGCTTTATCGCCGAGGACTGCTCCATCGAAAAGATGACCGAGGGTGATGATACCTTCATCCGTGTTACCGCGCTGGGTGACCTTCCCTACATATGGAGCAAGGACTATCCTCGCTCCCTGCGTGCTGACCTTGGCCCCTATGCCGTGGTGAAGTACCGCACGACCTCCGCAAAGGCCGAAGAGCTGGGCCACATTTACCGCTCTGCCCGCGTTCCCGAGTATGACCTCGAGGATATGCTCTACACCGAAACACTGGAGACCGACGGTCAATGGCGCTACGTTGTTTATGATATGAGCTTTGAAGAAAACTGGAGAGACTGGATCGTTAACACAGGTCTGGCTCCCTTTGCGGGTGCTGAGGAGTTCCTCGGTGAGACCATTGATATCGCTTGGATCAAGTACTACGGTGTAGATCCTTACGATCTCTATGAGTCCATGCAGCCTGTGGAATCCGAGCCCGATTCCGAGCCTGTATCTGAGCCCGAATCTGATTCCGAGCCTGTATCCGAGCCTGTATCCGAGTCCGAGCCTGAGTCTGAGTCCGCATCCGCGCCCACAGAATCCGACAGCGCAGAAGGTAGCGTGGCAGAATCCGCAAGTGCTGCAGATTCCGCCTCCGAGTCCGACTCCGCAGCTGAAGAAAAATCAGGTTGCGGTGCAACGGTTTTGGGTTCTGTTGCCGTTTTGATGTCTGCAGCTGCTGCCGCTGTTGTTCTCAAAAAGAAGGAGCACATCTGAAGGCTCTGTCGGCATAAGCGCTATCGGGAAATTTAAGAAGCTTCCCGATTGCCAAAGACGATGAATGCGTCTTTGATGCGGAATCGCTGATATTGAAAAGATCCCTCGACGTTCGTCGGGGGATCTTTTGTCAGATGTCACCCGAATCCGAGGGGGAGAGATTGACAGGGATGCGGGATTGTGTTATAATGGTGGCGAAATATACGTCCTTTGGAAAGGAAGTTCTGTTTTTTTATGAAAAAATTTACGCTGATTTTTGCGGTGCTTGCGTTGGGGCTTTTGCTGCTGTTGGTCGCTTGCAAAAATACGGATATATCCTCGCCTGATACCGAAGGGGGCGTGCTGACGTCCGATGCCGCGGAGGCGTATACCGATGCCGAAAGCATGGTGGGAGACGCTTCGGGAACCACGGACGAAAGCCTGTTACATACCGAAACGGCGCAAGGGGGAGCTTTCCCTGTATATACAAGCCCCGTCGAAACCGAAGCGCCGCAGACCGAGCCCGAGACGTACGAAACGGTTTATATTCCCGAGGATGCCAAAATCTATCAACTGAATACGGACGTGCGTAGTGTGGGAGAGATCCCCATGGAGGCAAAGCGCCTGCCCGATGCGGTGCTCTCCAAGCATACCCATATCCGAGTGATACCCCCGATAGGCTACGCCTGCCGCGGCTTTGAAGTGAGCGGCATTCGCTACGAGGGGGATACCATCCCCGTTTCTATGCTGAAAGTAGCAACCGATCCGTTGCTTTTGATGGAATATGCCACCTATGAATTGCCCATCCTGCATATTACGGTGGGAGGGAAAAGCATTGAATCCAAAACCGAATACGTGGACATGACGCTGTCCTTGGAAAACACCGAGGATGTTCTTCTCCATATCCCCGGAGGCATTCGTCTGCGGGGCAATTCAACGGCAGGTTATATCAAAAAGCCATATCGCATCAGATTTGACCAGAACCAATCCCTCTTTGGACTCGACAAGGCCAAAAGCTGGGTCTTGCTGGCAGAATATCTCGACCCCTCCTGTATGCACAATTATGCTGCCATGTATTTGGGGCAAGCCTCGGATGCGCTGGCCTTCACCCCCACGATCCATCAGGTAAATCTCTATCTGGACGGAGAATACATGGGTATGTATTCCCTTTGTGAGCAGGTGGAAGAAAAGGAAGGCCGCTTGGATCTGGAAATTCCCATTACGGCGGATATGACCGAGCTGATGGACTTTAACTTCCTCGTTTGCATGGACGAGCGCGCGCCCGAATATCCCGGTGCCAAACGTGGAGAGACTTACTTTTTCATCCCCTCCGTCGGCCGTTATTTTGAGTTGAAATATCCTCGCAAGGAGGATTTCGTCAGCGAGGCGCAGTTTAAAAAGTTTTTTGCGGAATTGCAAGCTTACTACGAGAAGATGGCAGACTACTTTCTGGCGGGAAACGCGAACTGGATGGGACGGAATATCCACGTGGAATCCCTGATAGACCACCTCATTGTGGATCAGATCATGGGTGAAAAAGATCATGTCTGGAAATCCTTTTATACGTATCACGAAAAGAGGGATGAAAGCCGCGCGGGACGGATCTCCTTCGGCCCGATCTGGGACTACGATTATTCTCTGTATACCCCTTGGACAGGCGAGCCCAATGTCTCTTACGAGATCAGCAAGCAGGTGGAATATTCCAATTTCTTCTTCCAAGGCCTGATGAAAAGCCGCCTTGCAAGCAAGGTCAAGGAAAGATACAACGCGCTGTATGCGGATGTGCTTTCAGAGGCAATCAAGGAGGTGCAGAATTACCGCGACAGCATAGCCGAGTCTCTCGTACTCAATCAAGAAAGATGGTATAGGCAGGATCCGAATCTGACCGACAGGAACGCGGACTTTCTGCTGAAATTTTTAAAGAGCCGCCAAAAGGTTTTGCGGCAGGCCTGGGCATAAGCTCCCGACAGGAGGAATCACCATGAACAATGACAAGCAAATCATCAACGCAGCGACACTCTCGCTTTTCTGTAACACCAACGAGGCGCGCCTCAGAAAACCCGTTCGCGGCTTTATTCTGGAGTTCCCCGGTTTGGGCGGCGGCTCCTGTATGGGCGGCGGCATGGATTTCGCGGAATACGGCCATGGCTACGCTGAAATACTTGCCGGGGAAGGAATTTTGGTAGCGTATACCTTTCCCGGCCCTTGGAGCTGGATGAATCGCGGCGCGGTGCGCTATTGTGAGCTGGTGGCGGATGCCATCCGAGAAAAATATCAGCTTCCTTCTGAGACTCCGTGGGTCGTGACGGGAGGGAGCATGGGCGGTATGGGCGCGCTCATCTATGCCGCGGAGGCTAAGATCAAGCCTAAGGCCTGTGTGTCGGTTTGCCCCTGCGTGGACGTGCCTGCGTGCTTTGAGACGCACGAGTGCTTCCGCCGCACCCTGTTCCGCGCTGTTGCGGACTATGAGGGGGAAATCGCGGACAACCTTTTGAAAATATCACCCAAGCATCGCATCCACGATATGCCCCGTATCCCCTATTTGCTCATCAACGACTGTGCCGACGAGCTTTTCCCGGAGTGGCATATGGATACATACGTGGACGAGCTGCGCGCTTTGGGGCACAGCGTGGAATACGATCGCTTGCAGGATTGCGGCCACGGTGTCATCACACCCGAGGCGTGGGAGCATATCCTCGGATTTTTCAGAAAACACCTCGGGTTGACAGGGGATTGCCTCTAAAAATTGTCTGCATTTCCAAATAAAAATTTTGAAACAGTATTGAAAAAAAACATAGAAAATGGTATAATAATTTCGTATCAAAAAACAGGAGGAATCCCTATGTATATTACCGACAGCATTAAGTACATCGGTGTCAACGACCACAGCATCGACCTCTTTGAGGGTCAGTACGATGTGCCCAACGGCATGGCATATAATTCCTATGTGATTCTGGATGAAATGGTGGCTGTCATGGATACGGTGGATGCGCGCTTTACCCATGAATGGCTGGACCGCTTGCAGGCGGCACTCGACGGCCGCAAGCCGAATTTTCTGATCATTCAGCACATGGAGCCCGACCATTCTGCCAATATCGTGAATTTTTTGAAGGTCTACCCTGAGACGGTGGTGGTGGCCTCCGCCAAGGCCTTTGCCATGATGAAGCAGTTCTTCGGCCGTGATTTTACCGAGAACGGTATGGTCATCAAGGAAGGTGATACGCTCTGCCTCGGTCGCCGTACCCTGACCTTTGTTGCCGCGCCTATGGTGCATTGGCCTGAGGTCATGGTGACCTATGATGATCTCGACAAAGTGCTGTTCTCGGCTGACGGCTTTGGAAAGTTCGGCGCGTTGGATGCTGAGGAGGACTGGGCGTGCGAGGCGAGACGCTACTATATCGGTATCGTCGGAAAATACGGCGCGCAGGTACAGGCGCTTCTCAAAAAGGCCGCGGGTCTGGACATTCAGATGATCTGCCCTCTGCACGGCCCTGTTCTGAAGGAGAATCTTGGGTATTATATCAATTTGTACGATATCTGGTCTTCCTACCGCCCCGAGGAGGAGGGCATTGTGATCGCCTACACCTCGGTTTACGGAAATACCAAAAAGGCCGTTCTGAAATTGGCTGAGGAACTCAAGGCCAAGGGATGCCCCAAGGTCGTGGTCAACGATCTGGCACGCAGCGATATGGCCGAGTGTGTAGAGGATGCCTTCCGCTATTCCAAGCTGGTGCTGGCCACGACGACTTATAACGCGGATATTTTCCCCTTCATGAAGGAGTTTATCCATCATTTGACCGAGCGGAATTTCTCCAACCGCACCGTGGCTTTCATTGAAAACGGTAGCTGGGCACCTATGGCCACCAAGGTGATGAAGGGTATGCTGGAGGGCTGCAAAAACCTTGCGTATGTGGAGAACAACGTCAAGATCCTCTCCGCTTTGAACGAAGAGAGCAGCAACCAGCTCAGCGCACTTTCCGATGAGCTTTGCCGTGAGTATCTCGCACAGCAGGCAGAGACGGCCAACAAGAGCGATATGACCGCCCTTTTCAAGATTGGCTACGGTCTCTACGTTGTTACATCCCATGACGGCAAAAAGGACAACGGCCTGATCGTCAATACCGTTTCTCAGGTGACGGACACCCCCAACCGCATCGCTGTGACCATCAACAAAGCCAACTACTCCCATCACGTCATCAAGCAGACGGGTAAAATGAACGTCAACTGCCTGACGGTGGACGCTCCCTTCAACGTATTTGAAGTCTTTGGCTTCCAGAGTGGCCGCAACGTGGATAAATTCGCGGGCTGCGAGCCTCTGCGTTCGGATAACGGACTCATTTTCCTTCCTCGCTATATCAACGCGTTTATGTCCCTCAAGGTGGAGCAGTACGTGGATCTCGACACCCACGGAATGTTTATCTGCTCTGTGACCGAGGCGCGTGTGATCTCCGACCGTGAGACCATGACCTACACCTACTATCATCAAAATGTCAAGCCCAAGCCTGATACCGAGGGTAAAAAGGGTTACGTTTGCAAGATCTGCGGCTACGTTTACGAGGGAGAAACCCTTCCCGAGGATTTCATCTGCCCCTTGTGCAAGCACGGTGCGCAGGATTTTGAGCCGATCGCTTGATAAATTTGCCATCCAAAAGAAGCCCGAACCGTGCGGTTCGGGCTTCTTTTCATATGAGATCAGAGGTGGAGATCAGTTGAAGTTGGGGGTCAGGGTCACGCTCACAGCCGATACGCTGTCCAACGTGACGGTGATGCAGCCGTTTTCGTCCATGTCTACCGTTTGGGTTTGGGTATTGCCCTCTGCGTCGGTGACGGTGACGGTATAGGTGATACCGATGTAGCGGTCAGGGGTGTAGCGGAGGGTCATATCCGCCACGCCGTCGGTGCAGGTGAGGCGCAGGGAACCGTTGCGGTTGACCTCCAGACCATAGCTCTTGCCGCCATAGGTCATCTTCTTGACACCCATATATTCGTATACTTCGTTGAAGCTGGGGGAGACGTTCAGCCCGTTGGCAGCAGCCTCCACACCCATCATGCCGTAGAAATAAGCGGTGGGTACCAAACCGTTTTCGGGAAATTCGCCGTTGAGTCCTTCCAGCCAGTTGGTAGAGCCGGTGACCATCTGGTCGGATACCAGACGGTTGATCTCGTAGATCTTGGCGATGTGCGCGAGGCGATCGGTCGTGGACTGTGCGCCCAGATATTCGGTGCGCGCCATGAGCTCGTAGAATACAGGGTAGAAAATGTAACCGCCGTTTTCCAGATGCGCGCCATAGCGTGCGCTGCCCCAAACGTTGATGCCGGCGGGGCCGTGCCACCAAGCCACACCCAGCTTTTGATTTTCCTTGTTGTCGATAGCAACGGTGTTGGTCACAGCCGCCAGCTTCAGACCCGTGTTTCTGAAGTTTCTGTAGGGAAGGCCGCCGACGGGTCTCATGACACGCTCATAAAGCATGATGTCCTCTCCCGTGCGATCTTCGCCTTCGATGATGCGGGTACCGTCGATCCAGGAGAAAATGGAATCTGCGATCTCGGGGGTGGCAAGACCGTATTTCATGGCCTCAAAATTCAGGAAGGTCAGACCGAAGTCTACCCGTCTGCCGTCGGTGTCGATGCAGGCAATATAGCGACCGGTGTCGGTGGAGAAGTACATTTCGTTGTATTTTTCCTTCACAGTTACGGCCAGCGCCTCCAGCTCGTCGGCCTTGGCGTTATATTCGCCGCCAAGCATACGGTAAATGCCGATCATGGAGTTGAGTGCCTGATAGAACAGGGCGTTTTCGTAAGCATCGTAGTTGCCAAAGCAGAGATTGTCCCAGTAGTTGGAGGCGGTGGAGCCGTCCTTGCCCGTATTGTTCCAGCAATAGCCGTCTAGACCGTGTACGTAGTCAAAACGCTTGGAGCCGTCGGGAGTGACAAAGGTGGATTCCTCGGTCAACTGGATGTATCCGTCCTTGCCGTGGAGATATTCGAGGATATAGTTCATGGCAGCTTCTGTCTTTTCCAGTACGGTGCGCCCCTTGGAGTTGTCAACACTGCCGTATATGCCGCCCACCTCATCGTTGTCCACGGCATAGAGGAAGTCGGTGCTGTTTTCCCAAGTCAGTACGTTATAAACCGCAGAAATGTAGCGGAAGGTGCCGTCATAATGGATGCTGAAGCAATCGTCCACGCGCCAGTAGGGATAAGAGCCCCAGGACCAGAGGTAGCCCGTCTCCACTTGGGCAAAGGATTGAAGCTTGCCTTTCAATTCATTGATATAGCCCGTGTCGCCCGTCCACATGATTTTTTCGGACATCCACTCAAACCAAGTGGGCTCGTTACCAAAACGGTATACGATGCCTTGGCCGTCATCCACAGCGGTGAACATATGGTACATGGCGTTGAGGACGTAGGCGACAGAGTCGTTTTTGTCGTTATAGAAGCGATCGTCCAGATATGCTTCCTTGAAATCATCCGCACCGTTTAAGGTGTAGTTGGTCTCCCAAGTGATCTCCTCGGATGCGGCATAGCCCTTCGGAAGCTGAAGACCTGTGCCTGCGGCGGAAGCGTCTACCAACAGGCGGGCAACAGCGTTGTCAAGCCCGGCCAGTGAGGCGGCCTTGACGGTGATATTTTTCTCGCCAGCGGTGATCTCGTATCCGCAGTCGCTTGTGTTTTCCTGTGCGTCTGAGGACATGGACAAAAGAATGACGGGAGTATTGCTCGGGCTGTCTGTTGCGGGCTCTACAGGGATCTCCACGTTTGTGGCAGATGCCACGAGCGCAGAAAATGCGTAGGCTGCATACATACCGTCATCATGGTCATAGAGAATGCGGTAGGCAGAGCTGTCATTTTGCACGAGATGGAGCGTCGTCTCGGGAGGCTCGGGCTCGGTATGGGCTTCGGTGTCGGATTCGGAGGGGATCTCGGTATCGGTTTCGGTGTCGGATTCTGCGTCGGGAAGGGTTTCTTCTGCGGTGGGTGCTTCGGTCGAGGCGTCTGTACCGACTTGGGTCGCAGTCTCGGGTGTGTCTGCGGGCTGACAGGCGGTCAAAGCAAGCAACAGCATCAGAATGGCCAAGCTCACGGATAGCATACGGTGGGTAAATCGGCGTTTCATATGGTCTCCTATCCGCCGCCCTACGGCGGCACAATTGATTTTCAAAATTTGTTCAAGGGGTTATGTATCTTCTTCGTCGGGATGGCTTTCGGCACATTGGATCATTCGGGCTATGGCGGCGCGGAAACGGTCATTGGTGCGAAGGGATGCCCAAATGGGGCTACTCATGCCGTGCAGAAGTCGGGCACATTTGGACATACCTTTGGCCTCTGTGTCCTCGGATTTGTCATAGGTGAGGTGATGGATGATGACCGAAGTATACGCCGCTTTCTCGGGGCGTTCGTCGCAGGCTACGGCGGCATCTGCCATTTTTTCGATGCAATCCAACGCCAAAGCCTTGTCGGATGCTTTGCCGGATGACAGATGGAGTATAGCAAGCTGACGGTATGCATTGGCCAGACGGTCGGCATAGAAGTAGGGGGTGTCCTCAAAAATCAGCTCAAAGAGAGCGACACTTTTTGTGAGGATGGCGATCTTTTCTTCTCGGCTGTAGGTCTCGCCCGAAATGGCGGGGACACAAGCCAGATTGTAAAGGTGCCACCAGATGTTGTCGGCAAACAGGATGAGATTCTTTTGTGCTTGTACAAACGCGATGTCACCTGTCAGGATGGTAGCCTTGACGATCTCCTGGCTGTAGCTCATGCTGTGGAGCTGTTCGGCGATGCGGAGGGCTTCGGCGTTGTTATCCAGTTGATGCGCGTATATGTCGCAGAGGGTTTTCTTGGTGCGGTCTCGGAGGTCGTCGTCGGTGCAATCCGAGAGGATATGGCGGCAGAAGGACACGGCCTCGTCCAGCGCGGCGCGGACAGCCTCGCGGATCTGCGGCGTGTCGCCCTTTTCGGCCAATGCTTCGGCGTATAGGGACAGCACCTCGGCCATCTCGATCTGCAAGCGATAGCTGGAGGGAATTTCGGCCAAAGCGGTACGCAAAAGCTCCAGCACCTCTGTCAAGCGCTCCCGATTGAGAAGGCGCTCGGCTTCTTCAAGGTAGGTTTCCACCTTTTGCTCCTTGCGGGCGTTGGTATAGCAGAGCAATTCGTCCATGGTCACGCTGAAATAGTCTGCGATGAGGGGAAGGGAATTCATGTCGGGATAACAGATCCCCGATTCCCAACGGGAAACTGCCTGTGGCGTGACCCCGAGATGGTCGGCCAGCATATCCTGCGTAACGTCATTCTGACGGCGAAGCAGGCGGATCTTGGCGCCTATTTTGAGTTTTACGTCCTGATTTTTCATGGCGACTCCTTTGCCTGTGAGCGTTCATTTATATTATATCAAAAGGGAAACAAAAAGTCAATAGATTGTAGAGAATATCGCGAGGGATTAACAAAAGGTTGAAGACGGAAGTGCTTGTTTGGGCGGATTGCGTCGGGGACAATTGGGGTGTTGGGCGTGTAAATTGTTGTTTAGGCGGCAGTACCGCCGGCCATGCTCGCGTGACACTTTCTGTATGGGAGGCGCATCACCCGATGGGAAGTGCAACGGTAAATTGTTGTTTATGGGCTTTTAACCAACGTGGCCGTAGGGGAGGCCCTGTGTGGCCTCCCGCCAAAAAGATTGTTGACCCACAAGGGTTTTGTCGATGTCGGGACGACGGGCGACCACATAGGGTCGCCCCT
>JAGASP010000013.1 GCA_017621695.1 Clostridia bacterium | reverse complement strand
TGCCGTAGGGGCGACCCTATGTGGTCGCCCGTCGTCCCGACATCGACAAAACCCTTGTGGGTCAACAATCTTTTTGGCGGGAGGCCACACAGGGCCTCCCCTACGGCCACGTTGGTTAAAAGCCCGTAAACAACAATTTAGCGCTTATACTCCCCATCGGGTGATGCACCCCCGCCTTGGAGGATGTCACGCGATATTGGCCGGCGGCACTGCCGCCTAAACAACAATTTTTCTTCTCCTATTTCGGTATAACAAAAAACTTCTGATTCCCGCGACGGATTCTCCCGAAAAAAGCGTCATATAGGATGAAAACCAATGACAAGGAGGTAACACATGGAAGATAGCAAGATCGTTGAACTGTATTTTGATCGGGACGAGCGCGCCATCAGCGAGACTGCCGAGAAATACGGCAAGCTGTGTATGCAGGTGTCGATGCATATTCTGTCTGTCAAGGCAGATGCTGAGGAATGTGTCAATGACACATATTTGAAAACATGGCAAAGCATCCCGCCGGCACGCCCGACCTCTCTTGGTGCGTATGTTTGCCGCATTGCGAGAAATTTGTCCGTCAGCCGTCTGCGTCGGAGAAGAAGAGCCCGTAGCAACGCTGATTTTGATCTCGCGCTTCACGAGCTGGAAACCTGCATTCCTATGCCTGAGGAGTCCTCGGGAGAATTGACGGCACATCTGGAGGCGTTTCTTTTGACCCAAGAACCCTTGAACCAAAAGCTGTTCGTGGGTCGGTATTTTTACGCCTATTCTGTGGCACACATGGCGAAGGCCTATGGACTGACCGAGGACGCTGTGTCATCACGTCTCTACCGTGTTCGTGAAAAATTGCGTGTCTATCTGACCGAAAGGGGGTACAGTATATGAAGGGAATTACCGCATTTGAAGCTATCGGCAATTTGAGCGATGCGCTGATCATGTCCGCCGTCCTTCCCGATGACGCTTGCCCTGTAGTAACGTCTCCAAGACCCTCTGCCTTCAAACGGTTTATGAACAGCAGTTGGGGTGTAGCGGCAGTTTGTGCGTCGGTGGCCGTGAGTGTGATGGGCGGAATTCTTTGGGCAGGAAACCGCTCTGATCCCACGCCCGGAGGTACACCACCCATCACCGGCGAATCCGAATCCCAAACCGAAGCGGCTATGGAGCATGAGCCTGTCTCCGAAGAAGAAACCGTCACCGATCCGCCTGCTTTGGAAAGCGAGACAACCGAAGAAGAAACCACAGCGCCCCCCGTGTCCGGCGGTACTGTCAGACTCCGTCAATATACGTGGGACGGTTGGGGCATCTCAAACCGAAAATTGGACGAAAAAGCCGGTGCTCGGCTGATCGAAATGCTACGCAATTTACAGCCTACGGGAGAGTATACGGAGGCGTTGGCATCGGGAACCATGGAGGGGGATTATGATATCGAAGTTCCCGAAACCGTTGAGCGCGGAACCTATTGGATCGAGGCTGAGGGGCAAGTGTACCGTGTATCCCGTGATCTGGATGCCATTTGGCTGGTGGAGCGCCACTACGGCGAAGGGGAAAAGCTGAATGCCGACGATGCGTTTTTCGATGTCTTCTACGACCTGTGGAGATACCATCCCTATGATAGCTATGTGATTTCCTACAAGGACGGCGGCTTTACGGTCAGCCACGCTTATGAGGCAGATTCTCCTATTCGGGTGGAGGTCTTGGAGATTTTACCCGACCAAGTGATGAACCCTGCCGTGATAGACTCTGATTCGATGCCGAGGGATGTCGATATGCTTGACGCAAAGCATAAAATTACGCTGCGGATCACTGCTTTGAGCGAGGATATAGAAACCACCGTGAGGTTACATGCTCAATATAGCGCGGACAATCTGCTCGTGGGAAGCTCTGAGAAGCTATCTCTCAAGGCCGGAGTTCCTCAAACGGTTACGCTCACCTACAACGGCCGCCCCTCGTGGGGGATTGATGTGAGTATTTCGGTGGAAAACGTGCGAATTTATTTATATCATATGGAATAAAGCATTTCGGGGCTTCCTTTCATGGGGAGTCCCCTTTGTGTCTCGGTTTTGCATCCTTTGTTGATTATTCCCTCCAAATTGTAAACATTTTTCCGAACCCTGCCAAAATGTGAATTTCGCCATAAATACACCTTGAAAAAATGCAAAATTTATGCTATAATGATATATCTGTATTTATGCAATCATGTAATTTCATCACGGTCTATCAGAAACACATATAGAAAGGAAACAAACCCCATGAGCACAGAAAAAGACATCAAAACCAACGACACCGTTGTAGAGCAGAAGGAACAGAAAAATGAGGTTCGTCTCTCTCCCGAAATGGCAGAGGCACACGCCAAAATGATCGCTGCCGCCGATGAGGTGGAGAAGGTCGTGGTTGGTAAGCGCAGCGAGGTTCTGCAGCTTTTGACGGCCATGCTCGCAGGAACGCACGTTCTGATCGAGGACGTTCCCGGTACGGGTAAGACCACGCTGGCATCCACGCTTGCCAAGGTTACGGGTCTGCAGTTCCGCCGCGCACAGTTCACCCCCGACGTTATGGCTTCCGACATCACCGGTTTCCATATTTATAACCGCCAGAAGGAGCAGTTTGAGTTCCGCGAGGGTCTTGTTATGTGCAACCTGCTTTTGGCAGACGAGATCAACCGTGCCTCTCCCAAGACTCAGTCCGCACTTCTGGAGGCCATGGAAGAGGGAAAGGTGACCGTGGACGGTAACACCATGGAGGTGCCCGATCCTTTCATGGTCATCGCGACCCAGAACCCTGCAGGCTACGTGGGTACCTATCCTCTGCCCGAGGCACAGCTGGACCGTTTCGCCCTCAAGATCAGCATGGGTTATCCCAATGCGCAGGAGGAGATCAACATCATCAAGGCGCGCCGCGGTGAAAATCCTCTTGCTGCGGTCAACTCTGTCCTGACGCTGGACGAGCTGCGCCACATCCGCGAGCTTGTCAAGACGGTACATATCGACGATGAGCTGTACGCATATATCGTCACCCTGATCACTGCAACCCGCCGCCATCCCGCGCTGGCGCTGGGCGCATCTCCCCGTGCGTCGGTCGCCATGGTACACCTGGCACAGGCATACGCCTTCCTGCGCGGCCGCGATTACGTCCAGCCCGATGATATTGCCGCTCTGTTCCGTGCCGCCATTGCCCACCGCCTCATGCTTCGTCAGGAGGCCAAGCTGGCGCATCAGAGCACCATGGACGTGCTGGGTGAGATCCTTCGCACCACCGAGGTTCCTTATAAGGGAAAGCGCAACGCCAAGGCCGCTGACCGCACCTGATATGGGAGTACCCTATGGAGCCTATGAAACAATGTCCCAACTGCGGCAAATACGTCGCCGCAGACAGGACGTACTGTATGAATTGCGGCACCACGCTGGGCATCAAATGTGAGGCCTGCGGCAAGGTGGTGCCCCTCATGACAAAGGTCTGCCCATGCGGACACTCCTTTGTCAGAAAAACCAAAAAAATCCGCAAAAAGAGTACGGTTCTTCCGGTTGTCAAAAAGCACGCCAAGCCCATTTTGCTGGCATTTTTGGCACTGGCCATG
The DNA here is from genome assembly GCA_017621695.1 of Clostridia bacterium. Lineage (GTDB taxonomy): Bacteria > Bacillota > Clostridia > Oscillospirales > CAG-272 > CAMEON01. Next base: position 23,349 of record JAGASP010000013.1, on the reverse strand, counting down.
ATCGCCGCTGTGATATTTGCGGCAATGCCCGCGCTTTTCTATGAGGTCATCACCCCTGGGAAACGCGAGCCTGAGGTGACTGAGATCACGGCCTCGGGATTTTCTGTGCTCGGCTATTTTCTGAGCTTTGACCATGCGGGCATCGAAGAGATTCTCGGCATGGGAATCTTCAAAGACATCGTCACGCCCGTCAAGCTGCTCCTGTATGCAGAGGGCTTGGGCTGGCTTTTGGTGATTGCCTGCCTCATTTTGCTGGTTGCTTTGGCACTTCCCAATGCCAAACATCTCGGGAAAACGACCTCTCGCCGCATGATCCTTTGGACGTCACTTGCGCTGTTTGGCGGTGCTTTGGTCTTTGCCGCCGATACCGTGATCTGCTCTCTGGTTTCTCCCTTGATGGAGGAGGCCTTTACGGTAGCCGATATTCCCCCCGAGAAAGCGACCCAATGGGCCTTTGGCTCGGCGTTCCCTTTGGTTGTGCTGATCCTGTCGGCGTTGCTGATGGCACTGCACCTGTTTTTGCACGTGCTGGCGTTTTCCAAAGAAGAAGAGCCCGACGCGCTTTCGCTGAAAACCATCATCTCGTGGCCGTTTGAAACCTTGGGACGTCGCATTCGCCGCCGTCTGAGACGCAAGCGTGCTGCGGCCAAGGGTAAATCCTTGGACGATGACGAAAAGACTGTCACCTGCACGTCCAGATTTACGACGTATCTCATCCTGTTGGGCGTTTCCTTGGTGTTTACCCAGGCGCTCCTCAGTAAGGTATCCAATCTTTTCTTCTGGTTCATGTTCCTCCTGCCCCTGCCGCTTCTGGGCTACACCCTGTTTGCCAAGAGTGCGCTGACGGTGACCATGCTCTCGGATGCAGAGACCACAGAAAAGGAACAGCCCTATACCTACGAATTCCGCATTGACAACCGCTCTCCCTTTGCGTTCCCCTTCATCGATGCCAAGGTGAGCATTCCCCAATCCAACAGCGTGCGCTGTACCGAACGAAGTGTCCGTCTGTCGATGGCACCCCTTTCCAGCTACCATATGAAGAATACGGTGCATTTCCGCTTCAGGGGTACCTATGAGATCGGTGTCAAGTGCTTCTACGTCTACGATTTCTTCCGTTTGTTCCGCGTGCGTGTTCCCATTGATAACACAACGACGGTATACGTCCTGCCCCGTCGCATCAATCTGGACGATACTCTTGCGCAGGCGATCTCCGACTCCACGGCGCGTACCGTCAAGTCTCCCTTGGTGGTGGATCGCCTGGAGGTCAGCGACATTCGTGATTACCAAAACGGTGATTCTCTTAAGAATATCCACTGGAAGCTGTCCTCCAAGGCCGAGAATTTTGTGGTCAAGGATTATCACACGGGTACCTCCAACGAGACCGTTGTTTTCTGCGATATGGCCGCACATTTTCCGGATGAGCCGCCCAAGTCGACCGAAGCACTCGCTCCCGTTGTCAAGCAAAAGCTGACCGCGGAAGAGAAAAAGGCAGCCCGTGCCGAAGCCAAGGCGCAGAAGGAAGCCAAAAAGAAGCAGGCGCTTGTCAAGAAAAACCGTCACGCCGAAACGGCAGATACCCACGGTATTTCTGACGATGCGCTGGAAGCACGTCTGGCGCAGCGACAGGCTGTCGCCACCTTCACGGATACTCCGACGGACGAATTGCCCGAAATGACAGAGAGTGAAACTGTCACCGATACCGTCCGTGACGTGCACCGTCTTGCACAGCCGTCCTATTATGATGACATGAACGAATATCTGGCCGACGGTGTTGTGGAGCTGACGGTTGCCACGGTGCTGGCGGAGCTCAGGCAGGGACACCAGGTCACGCTCATCTGGTTTGACCAGCGCGCGGACCTTGGCCTGTTTGCGTATAATTTGCGCGGTGCAGATGAATTTGAAGCCATTTATCATCAATTTGCCACGGCTCCTCTTTGCAGGAACGATCAACGAGTATGCAGCCTGACGGCCGTGGTCAGCGATATCCAAAGCGCCAAGCAGCTTTTCGTGACTTCTACCATGGATCAGACCATGCTGTCTGAATTGACCGCTCTGCCGGGTGTTTCGGATGCAGGCAGCTTCGGCTCTGCCGAGGTCATTCTGTATAACCCCGAGGAACGGTTCCTGTATCCTACCGAGCGTGCTTCGTATCTGGAGGGATGCAGAGAAATGCTCCTTGCCAACGGTCTGTCGCTCCGCACGAGCGGCATGATTGCCGTCAAACGAGAGGAGGTGGAAGCGCATGAGTAAAGATTTGCAACACAATCTGGCCAAGGCCCAAAAGCAGCACGTCAAAAATCAGAAGCGTGCCAAAAAGATTGCCAAAGCCAACGCCAAGGCCGAGAAAAAGGCGCAAAAGAAAGCCATCCTCTCGATTCATAAGCGCCCCATCGTCTGTCCTCCCGACCGGGTCGGCAGACATCCGTTGTTCCGCATTTTCGGTTACATCTGCCGCGCTCTTGTGGTGTGGCTTGCCTCCGCGGGACTTGTGGTCTACCTGAACGCCGCATTCCAGATCGGCGTGCCCATGGGAACCATCTTTAAGATCGCGTTTGTCGTTGTAGCACTTGCGGCGATCTCTCTGTTTGATCTTTGGGGCATTCCCGTGGCCGCTGTCGGCGCGGTCGGATCAGCCGTCGCCGTGGTGGTCAGCCGTCCTTCTATTTTCACGGATATCTATTATGGGATTCTGGCGGTCTACAATGCGGCGCTGGACCGTCTTGTCGCCATTGATTACACCGCTTATGAGAAATATAAGGTCTATCTGGATACGGCAACCCCCAGGGACGAGCTGCGTGCTACGGGTATCGGCCTCATCTGCGTGGTGGTGGCTGTGGTATTTGCCTATAGCCTTGTGCGCCGCGTGCGCATCATTCCCCCCGCAATTCTGGCAACGACCTGTCTTGTGCTGACTTTGACCTTCAACGTCTATACCAACCTTCGCAACCACGATGGTAGCGTCGGTGCTGTGCTGGCCTCCAACCTCGGCATCGTTCTGGTGATCGTATCCTTTGCCACAGTGCTTGTTATGGCGGCCTATGACCGCTTGTACCGCGTCAAGGACGATAAGCATTATGATACCGAAATGAAGCTGTTCGGTGACAGCGACCGTCCCGCTTACCCTGCGGAATACGAGGCGGCCAAAGCCAAAAAGGAGGCCGATAAGGCCAATGCCAAGGCCGCGCGCAAAGCATCCCGCAAGGCATCGAAGCTCGCGAAAACCAAGACGGTGGACGAGGAGCTGTCGGATTATTTCGGAAAAGCGAAGACCAAAAAAGTCAAGCCTGTCAAGGATAAAAAGCCGCTTTCTCCCGCAGAGAAGAAGCAGAAAAAGGCAGAGCGTTATCTATATCGCAAGCAGCTTCGTGCCGCTAAACGCTATGATCGCGTGACCGAGCAATCCCGTGCCGCAATGGGCGGATTTGCCTCGATCGCCGCGATGCTTCTGGCGTGCATCATCATTCTGCTTCCCGCGATCACCGTTACGGGCAGATTTGAGCCCATCGAAGCGATCGACGAAAAAATGTCCTTCGCGAGAGACTATGTGACGGCGTTGCTTCGCGGTAATGACGAAAAGCTCGACGAGCTGGAATACAAGCGCAACAGCGATAACTTCCGTCCCCGCTCGACGGATATGGATCAGCTCGAATTTACGGGCAAGCAGATCTTTTACGTGGAATCACGCTATAATACCAACTACTATTTGCGCGGTTGGATCGGTACGGGCTATGAGGACGGCGCTTGGACGGCTGTCAGCGACGACACGCTGGACATTTACCGCAGCCAGTTCTCCACAGACCGTTCCCCGGGCGAGGAATTCCGCTATAACTTCTATCATTACATGATGCCGTCCTTGGTGGACGATCCCAACTACAACGACTACTATTTGTCCAAGTATCAGTCCAATCTCTATTACGGATTTGTCAACGCGCTCGTCAGCCTGCGGCGTGTCAACAGCCCCTCGTCTCATACCTATTTCCCCAGCACCTTCAAGAGCACCGAGGGTATGTTTGACTACGGCTCCACCGAGCTGTCAGAGGAAAGCTACGTCAACTATTTTGACGGTATTTATACGGGACGTGCTTTTGAAGACAACGACACCGCGCAGGCAACCGTGACCTATGCGCAGGTCATGACAAATCCCGAATGGGCCAAAAACCAAGCGAAGCTGATCGCATCCTACAACCTGCAAAGAGAGATCCTGCTCATCAAGGAGCGCGTCAAGGTCAACGACGACGGCTCTTATTCGGGCAATCTGACCTTGCTTGTAGAGGATCCTGTCAAGGATACCGTGATGTTCTCTTACCAGTACAAGCAGGGAAGAGAGGAGATCATCTGGCGTACCTATCATAAGTCCTCGGATGTTTCTATCAACGGAGGGACCATTACGGTTTCGACTCCCGCAGGCACGATGGTAATTACCCGCGAGGGCAACAAGGTTCGCGCTGCGGAGCTGTTGGATGCCGGATCGATTCCCATGGAAGAGACCCTCATTTACAAGTACATGAACAATATGACCTCGGATGAGCAGAAAGAGGTCATGTCCTATCTGCATGATGCTACGTCTTATGCGAAATTCGTGTATAATGAGGACAATCCCTTCGGTGATGCTGAATTTGAGGACAACGGGTATGAGAATTACGATACTTACGTCGGCACCTCGGACAGCGAGATCATCAAGGAGCTGGCCGGTATCATCAAGGCACAGGCTCATACCGAGGAGCTTCGTGAAACCTTGATCGAGGAGCCGGATGACCCCGAGACGGAGGAATTCGATCCTTATTCCTATACCAAGCGTGAATGGATCGATATCCCCGCAGACGTGTCTTTGGCCGCTGTCAGAGATTCCGGTAGCCCCGACGTATACGTACAGCGAGATATTTTGGTGCGCAACGTCATTGACTATATCATCTATGATCTCGGCTGTGAGTATACGATCACGCCCGATACCTCCAACGTGGATCCTGCATTGGACGGCGTGGAGAATTTCCTCAAGAACACCAAAGAAGGCTACTGCGTGCAGTTTGCATCCTCTGCGGCTTTGATTTTGCGTGAGCTGGGGATTCCCGTCAGATACGTGGAGGGTTATATCGCCTCCGAGCTTTCCAAGAAGGGAAGCACCTCCGACATGAGCTACGGCGGTTACGTCCGCGATTATGAGGCTCACGCATGGATCGAGGTCTACTATGACGGTGTGGGTTGGATCCAGTACGAAACCACGCCGCAGTACTATGGCGGAATGTACGGTGTAAAGACGGGAGACAGCATCGTTCCCAACAATCCCGTGATTCCTCCCGAGATCGAGACACAGCCTCCCGTGGAGCAGGATACTCTGCCCGAGGAGGATTCCATCGAAACCGATACCGAGACCGAGACCGATACGGGTGAAGATGAACTTCCCAATGATGATACTGCAGCTGTGATGAAGGCATCCCTGATCGCTTTGGGCGTTCTTGCCGGCATAGCGGTGGTCGCAGGTATCATAGGCAGTATCGTATCCTCTGCCAGACGCGCCGAAGACAGGCGACAAAGCGTGGCGTCTCAGGTGTTGGAGAGCCATTACGGAAACAATGTCAGTGAAGACGACCGCCGTGAGATGGCCTTCTCCATGTCCGACAGCATCCATGCTTTGCTGAAGCTGTATGATCTTATGCCCAAGCCGGGCGAATTCCGGGATGAATACGCCGATCGCCTGACGGCGGCACTCAACCGTCCCGATGAGCGCGGCAAGGATAAGATGCAGGAGGCGGACGTGACGCTTCCCGATCTGCATAAGGTTCTGGAGGCGATGTCCGCTGAGGAATTCGGCCACGGTATGACCGTGCAGGAAATGAAGATGCTTGCAAGCTTCTATTTCTGCCTGCGCCGCGATCTCAAGCGCAGACTTTCCCTGTTCTCTCGCATCTATTATCGCTATATCAAGCACATGATCTGATACGGAGCCTATCCGTATTCCCCCCCCCCGACCGTCCTGACGGTTGGGGGGATTTTTTGAAATAATCTGACCGTGTATCCGGAGCTTTTCTTTTTTGAGTTCACGAAAATACGCAAGAAAAGCGACCATTTGGCAGGGATTTGTCAAATAGACGAAGTTTTTCGTCCGAAAGCCCTCCTTTTTGATGGATAATTGGATTAAATGACGAATTTTCAAAGAATTTGCAAAACATATTGCTTTTTTTCGAATTTTCTGCTAAAATAAGCATAAGTTTGCGGACAGTATGCATATGCGAGAAATAAGCGCTTAACCACACCGCCATGCGGTGCTTGCAGAAACGCCGAGGGTTTCTCCGTATGACGGGAGACGCGCAAGCACTACAGCCTCCAAAGGAGTATTTATGCGAAATGGAAAACGACATCCTCATTCGAATCAGTGGGGTATCCAAGGCCTTTGACGGCGAGACTGTTCTCGATCATGTCAGCCTTGATATCCACGACAAAGAATTTGTGACTTTGTTAGGACCATCGGGGTGTGGCAAAACCACAACCCTCCGGATCATCGGCGGTTTTGAGACCCCCGACACCGGAGATGTTTTTTTTGACGGTAAAAAAATCAATGACGTGCCTCCCTATGAGCGTCTTGTCAACACGGTATTTCAGAAGTATGCACTCTTTCCTCACCTGAACGTATATGAAAACGTGGCTTTTGGCCTTCGCTTGAAAAAGACTCCCGAGGCCGAGATCAGGAAAAAGGTACAAGAAATGTTGGCTATGGTCAACTTGAAGGGCTTTGAACGCCGCCGCGTCACCACCCTGTCGGGCGGTCAGCAGCAGCGTGTGGCCATCGCGCGCGCCCTTGTCAACCATCCTCGTGTTCTGCTTTTGGACGAGCCTTTGGGTGCACTTGACCTCAAGCTTCGTAAGGATATGCAGAATGAGCTGAAGCGCATTCAGAGAGAAACCGGCATCACCTTTATCTACGTTACCCACGACCAGGAGGAAGCGCTGTCTATGTCGGATACGGTCGTGGTCATGGCAAACGGTCAGATCCAGCAGATCGGTTCTCCCGAGGATATCTACAACGAGCCCAAAAACGCGTTTGTTGCCGATTTTATCGGTGAATCCAATATTCTCGACGGCGTGATGCTGGAGGACTACAAGGTGAAATTCTCCAACCATACCTTTGTCTGCGTGGATAAGGGCTTTGCCAAAAACGAAAAGGTGGACATCGTGGTGCGTCCCGAGGACGTGGACGTGGTTGCCATTGACAAGGGCATGATCACGGGCACTGTGACCTCTGTGACCTTCAAGGGCGACTATTACGAGATCATTGTGGACGTCGGCGGCTTTAAGTGGATGCTGGAGACCTCCGACCACGTGGCGCCCGAAACCACCATCGGTCTTTTCATTGAGCCCGAGGCCATTCACGTCATGAAGAAATCCGAGTATTCGGGTATGTTTGGCGACTATTCCTCCTTCAGCGACGAGCTGGAGCATCTCGGTGACCCCGAGGAGGAGGTCGAGGAATGAGAAAGACCTCGCTGTTCCAGAAGATCGCGGCGGCTCCCCACATTCTGTGGGCGATCCTGTTCATCGTCGCTCCCATGATCTTCGTTTTGTATTTCGCGTTTACCGATGCGGAAGGGAAGTTTGCGCTGGCCAATATCGCCTCTCTTTCGCAATACGGCAACGTGTTTGTTCTCTCCATCGCCTTTGCCCTGATCGCCACAGCCATCTGCCTTGTCATTGGGTATCCCCTGGCATATTTCATGTCGAGACAGTCCCCTCGGGCGCAGAAGATCCTCATGGTGCTGGTCATGCTGCCCATGTGGTGCAATCTGCTCATCCGTACCTATGCGCTGATGGCGCTTCTGGATAACGGTGGCCTTCTCAACGCGTTGCTTGAAAAGTTGGGGCTTCACAAGGTGTCCATCGTGGGTACGAATTTCGGTGTGATCCTTGGTATGGTCTACGACTTTTTGCCCTACATGGTCCTGCCCATTTTCACAGCCATGACCAAGCTTGATAAGCGCTACATCGAGGCTTCTCACGATCTGGGCTGTAACGGATGGCAGACCATGACCCGCGTCATCATGCCCCTGACCGTGTCAGGCGTGATCTCGGGTATTACCATGGTATTTGTCCCTTCCATCAGCACCTTTTATATTTCCCAAAAGTTGGGCGCAGGTAAGATCGACCTCGTGGGTGATACCATCGAGCGCCTCTTCCAAAACCCCAGCACCTACAATGTCGGTGCCGCGATCTCTCTTGTGATGATGCTGCTCATCATCATTTCCGTCCGCATCATGAATCACTTCTCGGATGACGAGAGGGAAAGCGGACATGGGAAGAGCGGCAAGGGAGGAGGGATCGTACCGTGAAATTCTTATCCAGATGCTATATCGGCCTGATCTTTTTGCTCCTGTACGTTCCCATCCTTGTGTTGATCGTGTTCTCCTTCAATGAATCCGGCAGCCTTGCGGAATTTTCGGGATTCTCTTTCATGTGGTATGAAGAGCTCTTTAACGACGAGGAGGCTTTGTCCTCTCTTATGAATTCCCTGATCCTTGCCGTATCGTCTTCGGTGATCGCGACGGTCATCGGTACGTTTGGTGCGCTGGGTCTTCATCGCATGAGAAGCAAGTACGTCAAGGGCGCGGTCAACACCGTGACCAACATCCCCATGATGAACCCCGATATCGTTACGGGCGTGTCCATGATGCTTCTGTTTGTGGCGGTCGCGGCCATCGTTAAGTCGCAGTCCTTCTTCGGCTTCGGTACCATGCTGATCGCTCATGTTACCTTTAACCTACCCTACGTTCTTCTTTCGGTCATGCCCCGCTTCAAGGGATTGGACAAATCTCTCTCCGAGGCGGCACAGGATCTCGGCTGTACGCCTGCCCGTGCCTTCTTTATGGTGGAGCTGCCCGAAATTGTTCCGGGTATCATTTCGGGTCTGATGCTGGGCTTTACCATGTCGCTTGACGATTTCGTTATCAGCCATTTCGTCAGCTCTCCCGATTTCCAGACGCTCCCCCTGTACGTCTACAACCAGACCGCCCATAACGTCAAGTTCAGTATGTATGCCTTGTCGGCACTCATCGTGGTTGTTATTCTTGTGATCCTCTTGGTTGTGAATTTTGCAGGCTCTGTCGGCAGCCGCAAGGCAAGCAAAAAGAGGAGGTGACGGTATGAAAAGATTTAATTTTACCAAGCGCATTTTTTCGCTTGTTCTGGCAATCTTTTGTGTGCTTCCCTCATTGCTTCTGGGACTTTCGGGCTGCGGTGAAGCTTTGGGAAGCGGGGAGACGGTCACGCTGTACGTTTACAACTGGGGTGAATATATGTCCGACGGCTCGGAGGGCTGCCTCGATGCCAACGCTGCGTTTGAGGAATGGTATTTCGATACCTACGGTCAAAAGGTCAAGGTCAATTATTCCACCTTCTCCTCCAACGAATCTCTCTATGCCAAGCTGAGCTCCGGCTCCGTCAGCTACGACGTGGTGGTTCCTTCGGACTACATGATCGAGCGTCTCATTGCGGAGGGTCTCCTGGCTCCCCTCAATTACGACAACATTTCCAACATTCAAAACATCCTGCCCGAATTTCAGAACGCCGACTACGATCCCGACAAGGACGGCGACGGCTACAACGACTACTCAGTCCCCTACCTGTATGGCATGATCGGTATCATCTACAACACGACAATGGTAGATGAGGCAGACATCGGCTCTTGGGAGCTGATGTGGAATGAGACATATGCCGGCAATATTCTTCAGTTCAATAATTCCCGCGACGCTTTCGGTACAGCGCAGTATTATCTTGGTCTGGATGTCAATTCCGACGATGAGGATGACTGGCGTGCCGCTTTGGACAAGCTGAAGGCGCAAAAGCCGATCCTCCAGGGTTACGTTATGGATGAAATCTATAACAAGATGGAGAACGGCTCGGCGGGTATCGCCGCCTATTATGCGGGTGACTATCTCGCAATGTATGAAAACAACCCCGATTTGGAATTTTTCTATCCCAAGGAGGGAACAAATCTGTATGTAGATGCCATGTGTATCCCCAAATCCTCCAAGAACAAGGAGATCGCGGAGGCCTACATTGATTTCATGCTCACCGAGACCCCCGCTGTCGCCAACGCGGAGTATACCTATTACGCTTCCCCCAACCGCGTGGTTCTGGAAAACGAAGAATATATTGAATATATGGGCGAAATCAAAGATGACGCCTATGAAAAAATGTATAACACAGACAGTGTCATGACATCCTCCTATGAGAATCTGTCGGGGGACAAGCTCTTGCTCATCAACGAGCTTTGGGAGGAGCTGAAATCCGACGTGACCGTCAGTGCAGGCATTTATGTGATCTGCGGTGTCATCGTCGGTATCGTGGCGGTTTGCGCGGTGTATCTGATGATCCGTAAGCAGCGCAGACGCATTGACTGACGGCGTCCAAGCCTTGAAAAGATAAAAAGGAGTGAAAATCATGGATTTTGAACCGCTGCAGGAAACTCCGATCGCAACGGATTCCGAAAAGAAGGTCGGTAGATGGCCGTACTTTTTCACCAAGGCTTCTCAAAAATCCAAGGTGACGGCCATCGTTGCCCTCGGTCTCGGGGTGCTTTGTGTTTTGTCCTTGATCTTGTCTGCCAACACCTTTGTCAATGGCTCCGTTTTCAAAATTCCCGCATTGAAGGTTGTTTTTGCGCTTTCCGGCGATGAACGGCTTGCCGAGGAATTTGAAGAGCTTGAAGAAGAAGCGGAAGTGCTTGCCGAAGAGCTGGATGACATCATGGGCGATGAAGACCTGATCCGTGCATATGAAGAAAAGCATCATGTTTCCTTTGAAGAGATGGAAAGAGAGCAGGGAATCACCTTGAAGGAATACCGCAAGATCATGAAGACTCCCTCGCTTGCTGCCATGTCCAAGGGGCTTTCCAAAGTCATGGGTAGCGGTAGTGCCCAAACGATTCAGTTGCTGATTTATTTGGTTGTCGGTTATACGGCAATTCTGGTGCTTTTAGCGGCACTGGCCGTCCTGCTTCAAAAGACGTCTATGTGTGTGCTGTCCTGCGTACTGTCTCTGGGCTTTATCTGCCTGACGGGTGGTGTTCTCTGGGGCGTTTTGTTCGCTGTCGGCAGCATTGGTGCGGCTGTCTCGTTCGGCATCATGAAAAAAGAATACAGACTTTATAAAAAAGGCTGTTGAAACGGTCACTGCCGTGGTTTGAAGTAAACAAAAAAGTCTCCGCTGAACGGATGTTCGGCGGAGACTTTTTATACGTTTAAGAAAGAGATGACCAAAGGCTTATTTCTGCTGGAGCGCGCGGCGCTTGCGCATCATTTCCTTCATACGGGTCTCGGTATTCAGAATGACCTTGCGAAGACGGATGGACTTGGGAGTGACCTCGATGAGCTCGTCATCGTTGATATACTCGATGGCTTCCTCCAGGGTGAATACCTTGGGAGGCGTCAGAAGCAGCTTTTCATCGGCACCCGTGGAGCGGACGGCGGTCATGTGCTTGGTCTGGCAGGGGTTCAGAGCGATATCGTCGTTCTTGGGGTTCTCACCTACGATCATACCCTCGTAGACCTGGGTCTGAGGGCCGACGAACATCTGGCCGCGCTCCTGGGTCTTGTAGAGACCGTAACGAGTGGTCTCACCGGCCTCGGAGGCAACCAAAGAGCCTGTAAATCTCATGATGACCTCGCCGCGATAAGGCTCATAGCCTGCAAACAGGGAGTTCATGATGCCCTCACCGTGGGTGGCGGTGAGGAATTCGGAGCGGTAACCAAAGAGGCAACGGGTGGGAATGAGATATTCAATGCGCATACGGTTGCCCGAACCAAGGGGCACCATTTCCAGAAGGTCGCCCTTGCGCTGCCCCAGCTTTTCTACGACAGGGCCTACGTAATCGTTGGGAACGTCCAGGGTGACGTGCTCCATGGGTTCGCACTTTTCACCGTCGATCTCCTTGAAGAGCACGCGGGGGTTGGAGCAGGTCAGCTCAAAGCCTTCACGGCGCATGGTCTCAATGAGGATGGACAGGTGCATCTCGCCGCGGCCTGCCACACGGAATTCGTCGGTGGTCTCACCGTCGGACACGCGGAGGGAAACGTCCTTGAGGAGCTCGCGGTAGAGTCTGTCGCGGATCTGGCGGGAGGTGACGAATTTACCTTCTTTACCTGCCAAGGGAGAATCGTTGACCGAGAAGGTCATCTCCAGCGTGGGCTCGGAGACCTTGACGAACTCCAGAGGCTCGATGCAATCCATGGCGGTCACGGTGTCACCGATGGAAATATCGGCAGCACCCGAGAAGCAGACAATGTCACCGACGGTGGCGGTTTCAACAGGCTTGCGGACGAGGCCGTCGATCTGCATGACCGTGACGATCTTGGTGCGCTTGGGAGCGGCATCCTTGTTGTGGTAGTTGGAGATCATGGCCTCCTGTCCTACCTTGATGGAACCGCGCTCGATGCGGCCGATACCAATGCGACCCACATAGTCGTTGTAGTCGATAGAGGACACAAGGAGCTGGAGGGGGCCGTTCTCGTCGCCCTCGGGAGCGGGGATATAGTTTGTGATGGTCTCAAAGAGGGGGGTGAGATCGTCACTTCTGTTGTCGGGATCAAAGGAGGCCGTGCCGTCACGACCCGAGCAGTACAGCATGGGGGAATCAAGCTGCTCATCGTTGGCACCGAGGTCAATGAGAAGCTCCAGGATCTCGTCTTCTACTTCGCCGAGACGGGCATCGGGCTTGTCGATTTTATTGATACAAACAATGACGCGGTGATTGAGGGCAAGCGCTTTTTGCAGAACGAAGCGGGTCTGGGGCATGGGGCCTTCTGCGGCGTCCACCAACAGGATGACACCGTTCACCATCTTGAGTACGCGCTCCACCTCGCCGCCAAAGTCTGCGTGGCCGGGCGTGTCAATGATATTGATCTTGATGTCCTTGTAGTGTACGGCGGTGTTCTTGGCAAGGATGGTGATACCGCGTTCCTTTTCAAGATCTCCCGAGTCCATGACACGGGTCGTTGTGTCCTGATTCTCGCGGTAAATGCCGCCCTGCTTGAGCAGACCGTCCACAAGCGTGGTCTTGCCGTGGTCAACGTGGGCGATGATGGCTACGTTTCTCAAATCACTTCTAATCACTGTTTTTTTCTCCTAACGATAAATTTTTACAATACTCCAAAAATATATTTTATCATATTTAACGCCGTTTGAAAAGACTTGAAAAAAACGATATTTAACATATATGGAGGAATTCTTTTGTGAATATTGCCGAAAAAAGAGGGACACGGAAAAACTCCGTGTCCCAAAGGGGACTTATAATTTTTCAGCCAATACCTGACGTTTCTTCCACAAGCCGGACAGGAAATAGATCAGACTGGGAATAGCATAGCCGTAGGGGGCAAGGCCGTAACCCAAAACAAAGCCGTAGAAGCCAAAGCCCATCGCGATGCCGAACATCCAGCTGAGCCCGATACGAAGTACGACACCGTCCAGCATCGCCAGCACCATGGTGAGCTTTGCGTGACCGATGCCCTGGATGAAGGCGCCGCTACCGCGCATGACGGCAAAAGCGGGGAACATCCAAAGGATCGCTGCGATGAAGGTGCCGGACATTTCATGCACAGCGGGGTCGTCGGAGAAGAGCATGAAGAGCTCCTTGCCGAAAGCGATATACAGACCCATGAAAAACAAAGTCAGGACGACCGAAAAGCCCCACGCCCAGTAAACGGTCTGCTTGGCACGGTCTTCCTTTCCCGCCGCAATGTTCTGGCTGATCATGGGCATGGCGGCATATTGAATGCCTTGGGAGATCTTGTTGATGATGTCGTCGATGCGTACACCCACGCCAAACGTCGCGGAGGCAACCACCCCCACCTCGTTGATGAGGGAATTGACGAACAGCATGGAGATGTTGATAAAGCCCGATTGCACAGCCATGGGTGTGCCGAGGCTTGTAATCATGCCGACGTAGTGGCGGTTGGGGATAAAGCTCTCTTTTTTAAAGTCAAAACCGAATGCCTCGCGCTTTTTGTAAAGATAAAACAGGGAGAAGAAGAAGGAGACGGCTTGTCCGATGATGGTCGCATAGGCAGCGCCGATGACACCCCAGCCGAGAAGTCCCGTGAACAAAAGATCCAGCACAAGGTTGACGACCGATGCAATGCCGATGAAGAGGAAGGGACGTTTGGCATCTCCCATGCCGCGCAGGACTGCCGAGACCATGTTGTAGCCCGCAGTAAAGACCAGACCGGCGGCACAGACGGTCAGGTATTGCATGGACATATCGTAGGATTCGGGCGGGATCTTCATGACCGTGAGGATAGGGGCGCGGAACAGGAGCAGGATGGCCGTCAAAACAAGGGAAAGTGCAGGGACAAAGGTAAACAGCGTGCCGATCACGTCGTTTTGCTCCTTGCGCTTTTTCGCGCCCAACGCTTGCGAGACGAGCACCTGGCCGCCGTTGGAAAATCCCAGACACACCATGGTGGCGAAGTTGACGATCTGACCTGCCTGTGAGACCGCTGAAAGACCCTCCGTGCCGACGTAAGCGCCTACGATGATCATATCGACGGTGTTGTAAAGCACCTGCAGGGCGTTGGATGCCATGAAGGGAAGGGCGAACCACAAAAGTCTCTTTGGTATAGAGCCTGTGGTGAAATCTTTGGAAAGGGAAGTGGTTTTCAAAACGATGCCTCTTTTTTGCGTAGTATGCGTATTTACGAAAAAATTATAGCACACCAAAAAGAAAAAGTCAACGGAAAAAGAAGCTCGTTTCAAAAAAACGTCGGCGAACTGATAAAAATCTGCATGAACCTCTTGATTTTCCTGCAAATCCGTGGTATAATAAACTTGATTTTTGAATCAAGAAAGGATCATGATTATGGCACTCGTTACAACCAAGGAAATGTTCAAGAAGGCCTACGCGGGCGGCTACGCCATCGGCGCTTTCAATATCAATAACATGGAGATCATCCAGGCCATCACCGAAGCAGCAGGTGAGGTCAAGTCTCCCGTCATCCTGCAGGTATCCGCAGGCGCACGCAAGTACGCCAAGCATGAGTATCTCGTTGCTCTGGCACAGGCTGCCATCAAGGACAGCGGTATCGATCTGGCTCTGCACCTGGATCACGGCGCGGACTTTGAGATCTGCAAGTCCTGCATCGACGGCGGCTTCTCCTCCGTCATGATCGACGGCTCTCACCACAGCTACGAGGACAACGTGGCTCTGACCAAGAAGGTCGTTGAGTACGCGCACGCGCATGGCGTGGTCGTTGAGGGTGAGCTGGGCGTTCTGGCCGGCGTTGAGGACGACGTGGTGGCCGAGCACTCCTCCTACACCCGTCCCGAGGAGGTGGAGGACTTCGTCACCCGCACCGGCGTTGACTCCCTCGCCATCTCCATCGGTACCTCTCACGGTGCTTACAAGTTCACCGCCAAGCAGTGCACCCGCAACGAGAAGGGCATTCTGGTTCCCCCTCCTCTGCGCTTTGACATTCTGGAGGAGATCGGCAAGCGTCTCCCCGAGTTCCCCATCGTGCTCCACGGCGCATCCTCCGTGCCCCAGGAGTTCGTGGCCGAGATCAACAAGTACGGCGGTCAGATGCCCGACGCAGTGGGTATCCCTGAGGAGCAGCTCCGCCGCGCCGCATCCATGGCTGTTTGTAAGATCAACATCGACTCGGATATCCGCATGGCTATGACCGCTGCCATCCGTCGCACCTTCGCAGAGAAGCCCGCAGCCTTCGATCCTCGCGATTATCTGGGCGCCGGCCGTACTGCCATCAAGGAAATGGTCAAGCATAAGATCGTCAACGTGCTTGGCTCCGATAACAAGCTCTGATATTCGGAATACAAGAGAGTCTGACCGCTGGTCAGGCTTTCTTTTTTGACAGCTCGTTTGATAATCTTTGCATTGCTGGCCGGAGTATGCTCTTCTGAGCTTCCCAACAATTTACCGCAATACTGTTGTCGGATGCCGTACGCTTCATAAGTTTCACATCCCATGCGAGAAATTTTCGGTCTCTCGCAAATTTCCCCTTGCATTATATTGAATTTTATGTTATACTAATACTGAATTATTATATATACAAAACGGAGGCACATCATGCCCAAGCTCACACCCTATCTGGAATGCGGAAAGATCATCAATACCCACGGCTGCAAGGGCGGTATGAAGGTAGACCCTTGGATGGATTCCCCCGAGGATTTTTGTGATCTGGAACGTGTGTTCATCGGTGACGGTGAACAAAAGACCCCCAGGAAGATCATTCGCACGTCTGTCATGCAGGGACGCTTTATTCTCCTCATGCTGGAGGGTGTCGATGATATGGATGCCGCCGACGCAATGAGAAATACCGTGCTCTACGCCGCCCGTGAGGATTTCCACTTGGAAGAGGGACAGTATTTCCTCTCTGACGTGGTGGGACTCCCTGTGTATGACGCGCGCGAAGGCAGGGAAGGGCAGCTGCTCGGTACCGTTGCTGAGGTCAACCCCGGCGTTGCGGCTCCTCTGTATGTTGTGAATACCCCCAAGGGTCAGGTCATGGTGCCTGCCGTGCCTGCTTTTATTGCTGACGTTATCCCCGGTGAATACGTCAAAATGACCCCCATCGCCGGTATGTTTGACGACGGCGCGGACGAGGTGAGATGACCCATGCGATTTGATATCATGACCCTATTTCCCGACCTTGTGACCCACGTCCTCGGGGAAAGCATCATCGGGCGCGCGCAAAAAAGCGGCGCTTGCGATATATATGCCCACAATATCCGGGACTATTCCGAGGATAAAAACCGTCGGGTGGACGATACACCCTATGGCGGCGGTATGGGAATGCTCATGGCCGCACCGCCCATTTATAACTGCTACTGCGGCGTGCTCAAAAAGCAGCTGGAGCAGGGCTTTGACGGCCGCCGCCATGTCATCTATCTCTCCCCCACGGGAAAGGTATTGACCCAGAAGAAGGCCGAAGAGCTGGCGGCAAGCTACGATAACCTCATTCTCCTTTGCGGACACTATGAAGGTGTGGATCGCCGCATCGTGGAGGAGATCGTGGACGAAGAGATCTCTATTGGAGATTACGTCCTGACGGGCGGCGAGATCCCCGCCTGCATCCTTGTGGACTGCGTGGCCAGACTGACAGACGGCGTTTTGTCTGCGTCGGAGTGCTACGAAAACGAAAGTATATCCTCGGGACTTTTAGAGTATCCTCAATATACGCGCCCACTGGACTATCACGGCATGAAGGTTCCTGCCGTTCTGACCTCGGGAGATCATAAAAAAATTGACGAATGGCGCCGCGAGGCCGCCATGGAGCTGACGCGACGCAACCGCCCCGACCTGCTTCCCGCCGAGGATGCGGAAACCAAAGACACCCCTCAAAAATCCCCCCAAAATTGATCCCATGTGATATTATGCAAATTCGCGGAAAGGAGAACGTATGGCAAGACCGCAGACATCGTCTAAGAAAAGATCTGTCGTTTGGCGCAAGCTGACAGGATTTACGCACGGATTGTATCATGCAATCGGGAAAAGCTTTTTGGGAAAAGGCTTGACGGCGTACCGTTCCGTGGATACCGAATTGCATCACGACCGCAGGCGCACATTGCGCGAGGATTGCCGACCCATGTCTCCTGCGCGACTTGCCATGACGGAGGCTGTTCGCGAAAGTGTCCTCATGCGCTTTTTCTCGGCGTTCTTTGCACGGATGGCGCAAAGTGCGGTTTCCTACTTCGGCCTGTTCTGTCTTCTATATAGCATCGTCGGTGCCCTGACCCATGTGGCAGAGGCGGCTCTCTTGGCAAATGTGACGCTGAGCGTATCCCGTCTTATATGGTTTGCAGGGATCGCGCTGATCACCTCACCCTTGCTGTTGTCCGGAAAATCTGCCCTACAGCTTTTGGTTACGGGGAAATTCACCCAATGGTTTTTCAAGCACCTTCTGAGTCTTCCTGTCGATCAGATGGAACGGTACGGTGTTCGGGAAACAGAGCAAAGGAAAAACGGATTTTTCCTGTTCAGTGGCATTTTGCTTGCTCTGCTTGCGGGTGCGGCGACGATTTGGGTACATCCTGTGTGGATCCCTTTGGCGATCTGCCTGATATATATATCCGGATTGATCATTGCATTCCCCGAGGCAGGTGTTGTGCTGTCTGTTTCTCTTCTGCCCCTCCTTTGGTGGACGGATAAGGCGTGCTTTGTCACCGCCATCACCATTCTTCTGACATGGCTCGGATACGGTGTCAAGCTTTTGTTTTTGCACCGCACGTTACGCTTTAATCTTTTGGACGTGACGGTATTGATCTTCGCTGTGACGGTATTCTTGGCGGGACTCACGGGTCATTACGTGACGGCGCTGAGTGTGCTGGAAAGCATTCTCCTTCTTTTGCATCTGTCACTGTATTTCCTTATTACCAATCTCATGCACACCCGCGAGCGTATGAAACGCTGTCTGCTTGGACCTGTGCTGACCTTGGGGCTTGTGATGCTTGTATCCTTGGTCTCGGCGTTGTCCCATGAGCTGTTGGTTTGGATGCAAGGCTCGTTGGGCGGCGATGCGTTGGCGCGTGATTACGCAACGCTGCACACCTTTTTTACGGGGATGCTGTACAGCATGAACGCTTGCGTGCTGCTGATGGCTGTCCCGTGCCTTTGCGCTACTCTTTTCAAGAAAAAGACAGCGTTTGGATATGTTGTCAATATATTCCTGATCGCTCTTTGCTTTGTATGCCTGTACCTCATGGGAGCCAAAACCGCGATGGTGATCGCGCTTATCTGCCTCCTTCTGTTTTTCCTGCTTTTCAGCCACAAATGTATGGCTGCGGGAATCCTTTCTTTGCCGCTTCTTGCGTGCGGAGGCGTATGGTTCTATACCTTCTTCCGTGAAAGGATCCATGTGTCGCTGGGAGAAATGGTACAGCATCAGGTGCACAGACAGGGCATCTGGCAGGGCGTATGGAAAGCGTTTTGCGAAAATCCTGCCGGGATCGGCCTTGGAAATCATGCGTTTACGTCGGTGTATCCTCTCTACGCGGAAGTAGGAGCTGCCGCCGCGACTGATGCAAAAAGTCTGTATCTCTCTCTTTTGATGAAGGTCGGCTTGCCCGGATTTTTGATCTTTTTGGTCATGGTGGTTGTTTTTGTTCAGAAAACCTTTACTTGCATCAAGGTTTCAGAAAGCAAAACGGATACGGCTATGATCCTTGGCGGTATGCTTTCGCTGTTGGGCCTCTTGGGATATGGCCTGATGTTTTCGGAGCCCGCTTCTTTGCAAATCGTTTATCTGGCGTTTATCATGATGGGCATCAGCAGTGCGCATCAGAATATGATTTTCGCTGAATGGGATAAAATGACGGTCAGCATGACCTGCGGAGATCAGAGCACGGATATTATGATCCATCCGTCGGGGATCTGACATACTGATCCGAGCGACAAAGAAGAGATGACCAAGAAAACAAACCTCCGATCGAAGATAACCTTGACGCATGTATGCGAGGAAGGAATAAAAAATGGCTATGAAACATGATGAAAGAGAGCTTTCCGAAAGAAAAGCCTCCAGTCTCTCGGGCGATACCTTAACGTCGCTGTCCCGTACTTCGAAAGGTTCGGGAAAATCGGGAAAAGATAAAAAAGAAAAATTTCTGCCGGGGAAACGCAGATTCTCCCTGCGAGGACTTTTGGTGGATCTTGCGTTGCTTTTGGTTCTGTGTGGCTTGGGTGTGGGCATTTGGTTCGGCTATCGAGCTGTGAAAAACATCTACGCCCCCGAATGGGAAACGCGGCAGATCTCCTTTGTGGTGGAGATTACCGATTTGGGACTGGAAGAAACCAATGCATTGCGCAATACACTGTCCGGCTCCCCGCTTTGGTATTCGTCGGCCGCGGACGGGGATATGCTGGGTCAGATCAGCCAGCTCGACAGTGTCCCCTATACCAATGAGGATGGAGAAGGTGTGTTGGCGCTGTATCTGACGGTGACGGCTGAGGCCAAATACCGTGAGGGACAGGGCTATTACGTAGGATCGACGCGTTTGCTCGCGGGTGAGAACGGTGTCTTCCGCACGGAAGGCCTGATTACCGAGGGTGCTATCGTATCTCTGCAGGATCTGACGGAGGTGAATTCATGAGTACAATGAAGCATGATATGGATCAAAGCGGGAAGCTGTCTGCGCCGATCTCCAAAGAAACGACCAACGAGCAGCATCCCGAAAAGCAAAATTCGGAGGGAAAGAGCCCTAAAAAAAGCGGAAGACGCTGGACGGCGATTGATACGGTCATCCTTTTGCTTGTGTTGGTAGCCATCGCCGGCGTTATTGTTCGAAGCTTTGTGCTTCCGGGCGAAAAAGACGACCAAACGGTAGCAGAAGGCGCTTATTATGTGGAATTTACCGTGCATGAGATTCATGCGGAGGTTTTGGAGGAGTTCCGGATTTCGGATCGGTTCTATCTCTACGAAACCAACGAGTTGGTTGGTTATCTTGGCTATTATGCCGACGGAACGCGCGCTTTGCAAGCGATGGCTCCCGTGATGGAAGGAGATGACCGTCTTGTGACGGCCGAAGGATGTCTGTATTGCCCTGATGCAAGAATGGAAAACGGTTGCCTTCTGTTGAAGGATACGGACACATATCTCGCGCCCGGTGCGGTGCTGAAGCTGCGCACAGATCGCGCTACCATGACCATTGAAATCAAAAAAATCCGTGCAGAAGCATAAAAACCGAGATTTCTTGTGAAAATAGATAAAAATACCTAGGTACAGTATGTAAAAAATCCTCAACATTGACACTTGATTTTCTTTCGATTTTTTGGTATACTACTTCTGTACAATGTGTGATTCTATCAAGTAACAGGAGATATATCATATGAAAACTCGCGAAGTTGTGATCACCAATGCCAGCGGTCTGCACGCAAGACCTGCTACCTTCTTCATTCAGAAGGCGAACACTTACAAGAGTACCATTTGGGTTGAAAAGGAAGATCGCAAGGTCAACGCCAAGAGCCTGCTCGGCGTGTTGTCTTTGGGTATCGCCAAGGGCATGACCATTACCCTGATCGCCGAAGGCCCTGATGAGAATGAGGCTTTGGCCGGCCTTGCCGCTTTGATTGACTCCGGCTTTGTTGAGGCTTGAGAAGGTTAAAGTGATAAGTGAAGCCTTCGGTAGTTTACGGCGGAGGTAGATTTGACTTGTAATTCGCTTCCCGTGTTTTGGGTGGGATCGTGTCTTATAAGTCTGAAAACGGTGCGAGGACCCCACATATGGGGAGCGCGCCGTTTTTTCATAGACAGGGGTATGCGAAACGCGTGCGAATCAGTCGCGCGACACGTGCAAAGAACCCCGCAAACGGCCAACCGATCAACCGTGAAAAGATGGACGAAACGAGAGGTACCCCATGTCCAACAACCAAGAACGGCGGGCGGAGCTTCTTGCCCGCGCCAACAGCTTGCCTCTGACTCCCGGGGTCTATATCATGAAGGATCGCACGGGACAGGTCATTTACGTGGGAAAATCCCGCAAGCTGAAAAACCGTGTGTCCCAATATTTCCAGAACGGGGAGAAGCAGATCAAGACGGCTCGTATGGTGGCGGCAGTACATGATTTCGCCTATTTCCTTTGCGACACCGAGATCGAGGCGTTGACCCTGGAAAACACCCTGATCAAGCAGCACCATCCCAAGTATAATATCAAGCTGAAGGATGCAAAATCCTATCCCTATATCAAAATCACCGATGACCCGTACCCTCGTCTGGTGATGACGAGAAAACGGGAATCCGATAAAGGTAAATATTTCGGGCCGTACTCGGGCACAAAAACTGTTTACAGTATCATTGATACGCTGAATCGAACGCTGGCACTCCCCACCTGTCATCGCCGTTTCCCCCGAGACATCGGTAAGGAACGCCCTTGCATATATGCGCAAATGGGGCGTTGCTGTGCGCCTTGCACGGGAAACGTCACGGAAGAAGCTTACGGAGAACGTATTTCTTTGGCGGTCGATCTCCTGCGCGGACATACGGCGCGTGCCAAGGCGGCGTTGACCGAGCAAATGTTGGCGCACGCCGAGGCGGAGCGTTATGAAGCGGCGGCTGTTTGCAGAGATACCATTGTCGCATTGGACCGTTTACATCAGAGACAAACGGTGGTGGCCGCCCCGGATACTGAGCAGGACGTTGTCGGATTTGCTTCCGATGATCTGTCGGCTTGTGTATCGGTGTTTTATATCCGCGGCGGTGCCGTGGTCGACAAGGAGGACTATTTGTCGGGCGGAGAACGCATTTTCGACGAGGAAACGTTGGGAACGTTTTTGTGTGACCACTACAGCGTCCGCACCGAGATTCCCAAAACTATTCTTTTGTCCGCGTATATGGACGGGGAAGCAAGGGAGGCTGTGGAGACGTTTCTTTCGGAAAAAGCAGGTCACCGCGTCAGTATTCGTACACCCGAGCGCGGTGTGAACAAGACGCTTTGTGAGCTGGTCGATTCCAACGCGGCCGAGCGTGTGCGGCAATATCATCTGGAGGCAGAAAAGGACGAGGGCGTGCTCGTGCGCCTCTGTGAGCTTTTGATGCTCCCCGATTACCCGCAACGCATAGAAGCTTACGATATTTCCAACCTTGGTGACGAGCACCTGACAGCAGGTATGATCGTGTGTGAGGACGGAAAATTCCTCAAATCCGACTACCGTTATTTCAAAATCAAAACGGTGGACGGTACCGATGACTACGCCAGTATGCGGGAGGCGTTATCCCGCCGTCTGTCCCATTTGACGGACGGCGAGGGTTCCTTCGCCAAGCGTCCCGATCTGATCCTTCTGGACGGCGGCAAGGGACACGTGGGCGTTATTTCCGAGCTGATGCAGGAGATGGAATTGGATATTCCTGTGTTTGGTATGGTCAAGGACGATTTTCACAAGACCCGCGCCCTTTGTACCGCGGATGAAGAGATATCCATTGCCCGTGAGCAGGCGGTGTTTGGACTGATGTATCGGATACAGGAGGAGGTACACCGCTTTACCGTATCACGCATGGATTCCGCCAAAAGAAAGACCCTGACGCACTCCAGCCTCACCAAGATCAAGGGCATCGGAGACAGCAAGGCCAAGGCGTTGCTCAAGGCGTTTGGGGGACTTGCAGGGGTAAAACAGGCCTCGGAGGATGCACTTGCCGAGGTGAAGGGAATCAGCCGCACGGATGCTAAAAACGTGTTTGAGGCGATGCACAAAAAATAGATGTATAAATTGTTGTTTAGCGGAGAATTAACGAAAACCCGTAGGGGCGGATTCCATATCCGCCCGTTCCATCTAAAGATCCATGCTTATCAATGGTTTTTATATCGGGCGGATATGGAATCCGCCCCTACAGAACGACAATAACCCTCGTAAATTATTTTTAGCGG